>JAEURB010000273.1 GCA_016788435.1 Anaerolineae bacterium
GTAATTCGTGCTATCTTGTGTGAAGCGTTGGGCTTAGACGAAAGGAGGTGGTCTGTGTTGAACGGCAGTCCTATGGGGGTGTCCCCCGCCTGAGGCACCGCCTTTCGGTGTGTCCCTGAAAGCTGGGGATGCTCCCCAATATCTGCCATGCAAGGCCGAGGCCGCCAGACTCTACTGGCGGCCTCACTTGTTTGATTCTGACTTGGCGTGAATTAATCCCTCTCCCCGCACGCGACTCAGAGGACTGAGGCCTGAGCCCTGAGCCTGTTTCCCTACACGCTCACCAGCAGAATGCCGGTCAAAATCAGGCCGAGGCCCAGCCACTGGCCCCAGCGGATGCGCTCGTGCAGGAAGATCCACGCCAGCAGCACCGTCACCGCCGCGAACATTGAGGACAGCACGGCGACGATCGACACCTGCTCGCTTTCCATGCCGAGATTGTTGGCGGCGAACGCCAGTGTATCGAGCAGCGCAATCGCCACGATCAGCAGCCCCGCGCGGCGGGCGGGGGTTGCGGCGCTCTTGCGCGTGACCAGCGCAATGCTGAACATGACGATTACGCCAATCGTGCGGGTGACGACCACCGGCAGCACCGGCCCCAGCGCAGGCACCACGTAGAATCCGAGCAGCCAGAAGTTGATGCCAAACAGAACGGCTGCGCCCATTGCCAGAGCGACGCCGGGCGGCAAGCGATAGCGGTTGATGGTGGCGATTTGCCGTTCAGCGCCCGGCGTCAGCTCAATCGAGGCCAGGATCACGCCGAGAATGGACAGCACCACGCCCAGCGCGCGGGTGGCCGACAGCGTTTCGCCGCTCAAGAGCGACAGCAGTACCGTGATCGCGCCATAGCTGGAGGCGATAGGGGACACGATCATCAGCACGCCGTGTTCGAAGGCATTGAACAGCGTGAACGAGGCGAACACGCCTATCGTGCCGCCGATCAGGCCCACCAGCCAGCCCTCCAGCGGAATAGACGCTGCCCGCGCGAACTGCCCCATCACCACCGCCAGCAGCGTGACGGCGATCAGACCAAACAACTGAACGTAAATAACGGTGCGCAGCGCCCCGATTTGCCGGGTAACGCCGCGCGTGATGAAATCGCCCGTGCCCCAGCCTATGGCCGCGAGCAGGCCTAAAAGAATACCCATGTAAGTTGGCTTTCCGCGGCGTCAGGGCCGCCAGTCGTACTCGATATTGGCGGCTGCCGCCCGCGCTGTCTCTTCACCGAGCAGCCGGGCGACGACATGCAGCGCCATATCCATGCCGGCCTGCACTCCTGCCGACGTGATAATTCTGCCGTTATCCACATAGCGCACGTCGCGCACGACGTTAGCAGCGGGAGCGGCCTCCACCAGCAGATCGATCTCCTCGTGATGCGTGGTCGCCTGCCATCCATCGAGCAGGCCCGCGCCGCCCAGCACCAGCGACCCGGTGCAAACCGAGGTCAGCAGTTCCACGCGCCCGGCCTGTTCGCGCAGCCAGCCGAGCAGGACGGCGTTCTTCATCTGGTGGCGCGTGCCGTAGCCGCCAGGCACCACGATGATATCCGGCGGCGGGCAGTCGCGCAGCGTATAGCCGGGCAGCACCTGCAAGCCGCCGCGCGCCTGAATGACGCGCATTTCCTCGGCGACGGTGTAAACATTGAGCGTCTTCTCGCCGCCCAGCGAACCGGCCACCGAAAATACTTCGAACGGCCCGGCGAAGTCGAGCACCTCGACCTCATCGAACAACACGATAGCGACGTTACGAACGCTCATGCGCCCTCCCTGCGGGCATATTCGGCCGGGCCAAACACGACCAGAATCACGAGGTCTTCAGCGATATCGGTGAAGCGATGGGGAACCTGCTCCGGCACAAAGACCAGGCTGCCCGGCCCCACCGCGCGCTCTTCGCCGCCCACGATGATCGCACCGCGCCCGCTGACCACGTAATACAGCTCGTCCTCGCTGTGCGGCTGCTGCGGATCGGTTCCACCGGCGGGCAGGCGGTAAACCCCGGCGCTCATGTCTGGCACATTCAGGAATTGCGTGTACATCGCCTTTGAACGAATCGCTTCGACTTCCCACGCCCGCATGGCGCGCCTCCTGCTCGGTCTCGCCTGACCCATATCCGTTTTTACCCCACCACCGCGCTCCAGATCAGCATCACCGCCATGCCGATGATAATGGTCAGCAGCAGGCTTTTCGTGCGCCACGCCACCAGCGCCGAAACGATGCCGGCAACCAGATAGGCGTTAGTGGGGGACACATCTACCGTGCCTGCGGGCATCAGCACCGCCGGGACGATGATGGCGGTCAGCACGGCAGGCGGCACATAGCGCAGCGCCCGGAAAACCGATTCGGGCAGCGGAATCTTGCCGACCAGCACCAGCACCGGATAACGAATGCCAAGCGTCACGGCGGCCATGCCCGCCACCAGCAGTAGTTCGTTCATGGCGCGCTCACTCGTGCGTCTCCGCGATAGTCAATTCGGCTTCGTCGTGGGCCTCGGCCGCCAGCGTATACGCGGCCTGGTCGGGCCACAGGCGTTCGCCAATCACCCCGGCGATCACGCCCAGCACGGCCGCCAGAAACAGACCGATCTGGTTGGGCAGGCCATGCGCCAGAATCGCCGTCACGCCGGCCACGACCACCGCCAGCAGTACCGGGCGGCCCTTGATGGCGGGGACGAGCATGCCGATGAAGGTGGCGCTCATGGCGAAATCGAGGCCGAGCTGTGACGCATCGGGGATGACCGCGCCGAACAGAATCCCGATCAGCGTGCTGATTTGCCACGGGATGTACATGCCAAGATTGGCGCCCAGATAGTCCCCGTGCTTGGTGGGTGATGAATCCGTGCGTTGGTAGGGGCGATTGGTCACTAGAAACGACTCGTCGGTCAGCATGGCCGCCAGCGGCAGCAGCCAGCGCTGCGGCAGGTGGCGCACGAACGGGGCCAGCGACGCCGAATAAAGCGCGTGACGCAGGTTGACGACGAAGGTGGTGAGGATAATGACCGGGATTGATGCGCCGCCGGCGATCAGCCCGACCGCGATGAACTGTGACGAGCCGGCGAAGACGAACAACGACATTGCCAGCGTCGTCCACGGGCTGATGCCGCTCGCAACCGCCAGCGCGCCGTAGATGATGCCGAACGGGATGCCGCCGATGATCAGCGGGGTCATATCGCGGAACCCGGCGGCAAATTCGCTCCGCCGGGTGGGCAGAGAGGCGCTGGTCATCGGCCCGAGGCTTCGCGCAGCGCGGGCAGGTCGTCTATTGAGAACGCGCCGGGGAACTCTCCCTCTTGCTTGCGCTTGCCGCTCCACTCGCGAATGTCCACCCGGAACACCGATGTGCGCTTGAGTTCCTCGTCCACAATCGGGCGGTAGTCGCGCTCTGGCCTGAGGTGCGGGAAGTACTTATCGAGCAGCAGTTGCAGCCCGTGGCGCTGTTCAGCGGCGTCAGTGACGACGCAGGCCGCGCCAAAAACCGTCACGCCCGCGTACTCGACGCTGAATTCGAGCGCCTCGTCGGCCGGAAGCAGGCGGCCCATTTTGCTCACGCCGAAGCAAACTGGCACTCCTTCGCCACCACCCGCCTCCACGTTCGACCGTGTGCGGCCCAGCCGCGCCGTGTGCAAATACAGGCAGCGGCGCGCCTCGTCAAAGGCGAACAGGTTGCTGTTGATGAACGGCTGCCCGTCATCGCTGGTGGCCAGATAGCCGTAGTGCGCCTCGTGCAGAAAGGCCGCGATCCAGCCGTCATCTTCCATTCCACGGTCAGAACGGCGAACCTGGCTGTCGGGCAGGGCGCGCGGGTCAATCGTCACGAGGTATTACTCCAAGCGGCGCAGTTTGCAACATTCGAAGTCTACACGCTGCCCATTTCAACGCTAGCCTCAGTTCGAACCATTGCGGAACGTCACCCGGCCTCCTCTTCGTTTCGCAGTTCATATCCCGACAGTTGTGTGAGGCGTATGATTGACCCCTCAACCCCTCGTTCCCCTTCTCCCCGCTTGCGTGGGAGAAGGGGATGAAAGACCGCGCGCTCGTGGTTGCCCCTCCCCCCGCTTGCGTGGGAGAGGGGCGGGACGAAGTCCGGGGTGAGGGGTGCAACGGCCTGCACTCTGTCCACATACCCTGTTCCCGTAACTGTCGGGATCTAAAGTTTCGCAGCGAGGGGTGAGGGTGCGTTTCCGTCGTATACTTGCGCGACCATGTGGAACTTTCGTGACGAACAGAACGTGCAGCGCCTTGGGCTGATGGTGCTGGCCGTCTTTCTGCTGCTGATGACCGGCGGAAGCGCCCCCGGCGGCCAATTGGCCGCCCGCGCCGCAACGCATCTGCTGCTCACGCTGCTGGTCGCCGTCTGGCTGACCATGCGCCTGCGCCGCCGCCAGTTTCTGCCTGCCACGCCGCTCAACGGGCCGCTCTTCGCGGGCGCGGCCGTCATCACCCTATCGGCGCTGTTCTCGCTCGATCCGCGTATGGCCGCCGAGCATGCCTGGTGGCCGCTGATCCACGCCCTGGTCTTTTTCTGGTTCGCCGCGCAAGTTCAACGCGGCCGTCAGCACATGCTGTTCGAGGCGCTGTTCCTCATCGGGGCAATCACGGTAATCTGGGCCGGCGCGGAGTTCGTGAGCTGGCTGGGGCGGGTGGGCGCGGCGGTGGATTTCGGCGCGCTGCTGCGCGGCCAGGCCGAGTTTCCTTCCGTCCTGCCCATGCTGTCGGGGCCGCTCTACGCCAGCACAGTGCTGGCGGGGTTCGTCACGCCGCAGGTCGTGGTCGCCTTCGGCTGGGCAGCGACCGCACAGCGGAAAGTTCACCGGCTGGCGCTGGCCGGGCTGGGCGTGGCGCTGGCGCTCGTGCTGCTCGGTACTGGCTCACGCGGAGGGCTGCTGGCGCTGGCCGCCGCCGTCATCACCCTGCTGCTTGTGCGGCTGATCCCCGTTCTCTGGGCGGCCATTCACGGCAAACAACCCGGCGGCGGGCGCGTACTCCTCGGCCTCGCGGCGATTGGGCTGGTTACGGCGGCAGCGCTCGGTCTGGCGCTCACCATCGGCCGTTCGGCGGCGCGCAGCAGCGGCGACGAAATCCGTGTCGGTTTGTGGGCCAACGCCGCCAGCGCCGCGCGCGATTACCCGCTGCTCGGCGTCGGTACCGGCGAAGTGGGCCGCGCCTTCCGGCTCTATCACACGCCCGATCAACCGTCCGACTTCGTCCACCGGCAGGCCCACAACATCGTCCTCAACACCGCCGCCGAAGAAGGCATCGCCGGGCTTGCCGTGCTGGCCTGGATGAGCGCCGCGCTGCTGGTCGCGTGGGTGCGCCAGCGCCAGGTCGCCAGCGGGCGGCACGCCCTGCGCCTCGAATTCGTGCTGGCCGCGCTGGTGGCCGTCGCATTGCAGGCCCAGTTTGACGTCTTCTACATCACCCCGTTCGTGGCCTTGCTGGCGCTGCTGGCTGCCTATGCCGTCACTACGCCCGGCGAAACATCCGCGCCCCGCCGCGCCGGGAAGGTAGCAACCTGGGCCGCGCTGGTGCTGGTCATCGGCTATGGGCTGGCATGGATTCCCGTTCATCTGGCCGAGGCGGCCTTCGAGCGCGCGGCGTGGCAAAACGACCGCGCCAGCGCCGGTCAGGCAGCCGCGCTCGACCCCACGCTACGCCTGTATCCGCTGCAGGTGGCCTATATGGAAGGCCAGGCCGCCGAAGCCGATCCTTCACGCCTGCCCGAAGCCATCGCGCGCTATGAAAGCGGGCTGGTCAGTGAACCTGCGTGGGATACCGGCTGGCTGCTGCTGGCCGGTTTATACGAGCAGACCGGGCGGATAGACGATGCGCTGGCGGCGCTAGGCCATGCCCGCGCCATCAACCCGGCCGGCCCGGCGGCCTGGAACTGGGCGCGTATCGCCGATGCTCACGACGCCGCGCCCGCTGATGCGATTATCGCCGCCTATGCCGCCGCCATCAGCCAGTCACCGGCCCCGCTGGCCCCGGAATGGGCGTCCACACCCCGCCGCGTGGCGGCGCTGGAGGCCGTTTACGCGCAGGCCAACCCCCGGCTGCGCTTTCTGCTGGCGCAGGCGTTTTTCCCCGAACGGATGGCTGACCTCGTGCCAGCCAACCCACAGACCGCCGATGACTGGTGGGTGGTGGGCCAGTACGCGCTGGCGGCCGAAGGGGATGTGCAGGCCGCATGGGAGGCCTTCGACCGGGCGGTGCGCCTAAACCCCGACCGCGAGGTGGGCGAATATTACGCGGCCCGCGCGCGGGCGGGTGAGGTGCTCGGCGGGGAGTACGCGGCGCAGGCGGCCCGTGACCGGGCGATGGCCGCTTTGCTCATCACCTGGCAGGAGTCCGCGCCCCGGCTGGCTGACGCCGACCGCAATTTCGAGCAGGTGCTGTTCCTGCGCAGCGGCAATTTCCGCCTGCCAGACAGGATGATTCCGCCTGAGTGACGATTGGCTGAGTGGTACGGCGGGCCTGATACTGTCTAACTCTGAATCCGCCCGATTTGGCGCAGGTGGCCGAGACATTCTTCGTTACTGACGGTACAGTCAATCATGCCTTTGAAGAAGGCGAGTGAAGGGGCGTGAACCTCCTGCGCCATTTTTCGCAGCATCCCATCATCAATCGTCCGGCGACGGCCACGGGAAAAGTGAATAATCGCGACGCGGCGGTTATTGTCGAACAATGTGTAGGTATCGTGGCGGCTATCGTGACTCATCTGGAAGTTGAACTTGCGCATTAACTGTCGAATGATGTCATCTGAGGATCGGGGCATTATTGACTTTCACCGGAGTGCGCGAAGTGTGCGGCGAGGTAAGCAAGTTCTTCCAGCATATCAGGCAGAAGTGACGCCGGATCATCACGGAAGACCTCGTACTGGTCGAGCGCCATCTCGATGAACTCGGCGGCCGCCTCTTCTGCCGTTTCTCCAATGCCATGCACCAGAATGTGCGGATTGGTCGCTAACCACGCTCCGGTTTCGGTCGTCTCCAAATAGATAGGAAGAAACGTCCGATTGGGAGGAACCATCGCATAGACGAGGCCTGGGCGCTGGCCTTCAAGCTGTGCCGGGTCTGTGCTGACTGCGCTGTCCATTGCTGTACCCTCACCGACTTGTGACTCTCTCCACTCCAACATGATACGCCCCTGTCGTGTGAACATCGTTTAACGGGCGCATGATGGCGGCGAAGTCACATACCCTAACGCCCGCCGCGCCCGCCGCGCCGTATACTGAGGCCAGCACAGCTATCACCGCCCGGGGAAAAGCTCCATGCGCCTGAAGCAGCTCGGCTTTGTTTTGCTGGCCGTCTTCGTCGTCTTCATCGGCGGCAGCTCCTACTACAACGCCTTCCTTCCCGTGCGCGTAATCACGCACGCCGCGCTCACGGCCCTGCTGGTCCTCTGGCTGGCAGCGCGTATTCGCAGCGGCCGTTTCCTGCCTGTCACACCGCTCAACGCGCCGCTTTTCGCCGGGGCGGTCGTGCTGGCGCTGGCGGCCGCTTTCAGCCTCGACCCGCGCATGGCGGTTGAGTCGCTGTGGTGGCCGCTCGTCCACCTGCTGATTTTCTTCTACCTGGCCGCCGAAATCGGCGCCGGGCGGCAGCGCCGCTTGTGGGAAACACAGTTCCTGCTGGCCGCGCTGGCCGTCATCTTCGCCGGGATTCAACTGCTGTCGTGGTGGTTCGGCTGGGGCTTCACGCCCGAAACCGGAACCGGCATCGCCGCCGCGCTGGACTTGGGAGCGTGGCTGCGCGGCGCGGCCGAGTTCCCGCCCGTCACGCCGATGCTCTACCTGCCGCTCGGCGTCAGCACGTGGCTGGCGGCCTACACCGCGCCGCAAATTGTGATGGCGCTGGCGTGGGCGCGTACCGCCGCCCGCCGCGACGAACGCATCGCGCTGGCCGGGCTGGCCGCCCTGTTGGCCGTCGTGCTGGCCGCCACCGGCTCGCGGGGCGGCTTTCTGGCGCTGGCCGCCGCCGTGATCACCTTCCTGCTGCTGCGCCTCGTACCCCCGACCGTTCGCAACATCCGCAGCGGGGAGGGTGGCTGGGGCCGCGTGGCCGTATCGGTCGCGGCGGTGGCGCTGGTGAGCGTGGCGGCGCTGGGCGTTATTGTCACTATCGGCCGCTCCAGCGCGCGCTCGGCGGGCGATGAACTGCGCGGCAATCTGTGGAAAGCGGCCATCTCGACCATCGAGGATCATCCGCTGCTGGGTGTGGGCGCGGCGCAGTTCGGGCGGGCGGCGCGGCTGTACCGCGAAACCGGCGCATACGTGGATGACCGGCTGGGAACGGCCCATAACATCGCCCTCAACACGGGCGCGGAGTCAGGTGTGGCCGGCCTGCTGGTGCTCGGCTGGATGGCGCTGGCGCTGCTGTGGGGCTGGTATCGTCTGCGCCGTACAGCCAGCGGCGGCTATGCGCTGCGGCTGGATGCCATTCTGGCGGCGCTGGCTGGTTTCGCCGTGCAAAGCCTGTTCGATACCTTCACCGTCACTGCTATCGTCGTGCTGGTCGCGCTGCTGGCGGCCTACGCCGTCACGGCGCAGGGTCAGGCGCGGCCCGCCCGCCTGGCCGAAAAGATCGCGGCATGGGCGGCGCTGGCGCTGGTCATCGGTTTCGGCCTGTTCTGGATACCCGTGGATATCGCGCAGGCGAGGTTCCAGAGCAGCGTACGATATAGCGCCGTCGAAGGGGCGCAGGCCGCCGCCGCGCTCGACCCTGGCCTGCATCTGTACCCGCTGCAAAGCGCGTGGATGAACGGGACGGCGGCGTTCAGCGACCCCTCCGCATTGCCCGCCGCGCTTGACGGCCTCGAATCGGCATTGGCGCTCGAACCAACCTGGGACACCGGTTGGGTAGTGTTGGCGGGGTTATATGAGCAGGACGGCCGCATTGCCGCTGCGCTGGCGGCTTTGGAGCGCGCTGGCGCGATCAGCACGGCCAGCGCCGCCGATTGGAACTGGGCGCGTATCGCCGATGCCCACGACGCTGCGCCGGACGAGGACATCATCACGGCCTATACCCGCGCCCTCGGCCAAACGCTGACGCCCTTCTCGCCATCATGGGCCGCCACCCCGCGCCGCTTGCAGGCGCTGGAAGCCTTCTACGCCGCGTCCAGCCCCCGGATGCAGTACCTGCTGGCCGAAGCCTTCTTCCCCGAACGGCGTGCCGGGCTCGTTCCCGCCAACTCGCAGACGGCCGATGAATGGTGGATCGCCGGCCAGCATGCGCTGACAGTCGAAAACGACGCGCAGGCCGCCTGGGACGCCTTCGATCAAGCGGTGCGCGCCAACCCGAACCGTGAGATCGGCGAGTATTACGCGGCGCGGGCGCGGGCCGGCGCGGCCCTCGGCCCGGAAGCATGGGAGCAGGCGCGGCGCGATGCCGCGATGGCCGAAATCCTCTACACCTTGCAGGAACAACCGGCGGCCGCGCTCGCGCAGATCGGCGTGGCCGAGGGGTTGACCGGGGATGCGCTGCGCCGCTTGTTGGCGAATGCTGCGCCCCCGTTGGTCGTCTCGCAGAACTTCGAGGGCGTGCTGTTCGGCGGGCGTACGGCGGACTTTCAACTGCCGCCCGCCCTGCGGCCCCCCGGCCCCGGCGCGGCTGTTCTCGCGCCGCTCTACGCGCTGGCCGATAACTACTGGCAGGCTGGTGAGGCCGAACGGGCGGCCAATGTCTTCCGCTACATCCTCGCCCTCGCGCCCGACGAAACCCGCGCCGCCGAAGACCTGTCGAAAGTGGCAGGGGCCAGCAGTCCGTGACACAATGCGGAGTAGAGAGTTGAAAGGCACGCCTAAGTGACGTCAACTTGCGTTCGTCGAGGGAAGGTGAGGCTCACTGCCGCCCGAGCCTGAAGACATAAGGTTGTAGATGCGCCCCGTGGTGAAGACCAACAAAGGTTCGTGGGTCTGCAGCCGGTGCTTTTCGGCCGTTTCCTACGCTATCTGCTTGACCTTCATAACGGGGCTTTTGAGCCTGCTTCAGCGGGCGCAGCTATAGCCCGACGGCTTTAGCCTCGGGCGGTCACAAGCATTTCTTCCCTCCATCCGGCGTCGTTCCTGATTTTCAACTTTCAACTTTCAACTGGATTCTTCCCATGCCCACTCGACTCACGCGCCCCGGCAAGCACACGCTCATCATCGAACATCCCGTCATGCCACTGGCAGGCACGGCTGGCTTTGGCGACGAGTACGCCGGCCTGCTCGATCTGACGGCCTTCGGCGCGCTGGTCACCAATCCGGTCACGACCGCGCCGCGCAGCCCGGCTAACGGCGCGCGCGTGATCCCGCTGGCCGCCGGGGCGCTCGTCCACACTGGCCTGCCTAACCCCGGCCTGCGCTCGGTATTGACCGATCACGCTGAGGTTTGGGCGCGCCTGACCATCCCGATCATCGTCCACTTTGCGCCGGTCAGCCTCGAAGACCTGCGCCGGGCGCTGGGTAAACTGGATGAAGCCGAACATGTGGCGGGCGTCGAAATCGGGCTGGATGACGAGATTCCGCAGGCCGAGGCCGCCGCGCTCACCCGCGAAGCCGCCCGCGCCGAAAAACCGGCCCTCATTCGCCTGCCGTTCGGCGCGCCGATGGACATGGTGCGCGCGGTCGCCGATGCCGGGGCCGATGCGCTGGTCCTGAGCGCTCCGCCGCGCGGCACCGCCCGCGACGCCGGTGGCCGCCTGGTGACGGGCCGGATTCTGGGGCCGATGAACCACCCGCTGGCGCTGCGTCACGTTGGGCAGGCCGCGCAGATCTCCCATGCGCCGGTCATCGCCGCCGGGGGAATCCATTCCGCCGCTGACGCACAGGCCTTCCTCGACGCGGGCGCGGTAGCGGTACAACTGGACTCGCTGGTGTGGGTGCAGCCGTCCGCCGTCGCTGAAATCGTTAGCGCATTGGCCGGCCCAACCGCCACCGGTGCGGTGGCCGAATCGGCCGAGGGCTGGCCACCCGCCCAATGACGCTCAGGTAAATACAACTGGTTGCCGAACCTCACCTCTGGGCTGTTGCAAAATCAGAAACGAAACCCCAACAAGGTGGCTTCAGCCCCTTGCCCACCCGGCTGATCCACCCGCATTCCAACACCCGTGGCCCCCGCGTGCCGCCGCATTGCGTCACTCCGGTCCACCCGGCGTTCACCTGCTAACCGCTTGTCTGGATTATGCTGGATCGGTACCGGCCTGCTGTAAGATGCGCCTGTTGTCCGCTATTCTGTCCCGCTGTCCGGTACGTTCTTCCCTCAAGCGCCTGTCCCGCTCTTTAGATTCTGTCCGGTTGTCCGGTTGTCCCGCCTTGTAACAGGTTCACTAACTGCCTGGCGCTTTTCTCCCCCTCTCCTGTGTTCGGAGAGGGGGCTTGGGGGGTGAGGTTTCTTCGCGGGCCGGGGGTGAGGTTTCTTTCGCGAGGGGCCGGGGGGTGAGGGTGCAGTGGAGAGGGAGGTTCCATGACCGCAGAAACTCTACCCCCCTTGTATAACCTGCCCCTGCCAGCCCCCGCCCGCTGGTGAACACTTGATGAAGGCTGATTGTCAATAAAACCCGGATCGGGCTACAATGAAGGGGATGAGATGGCATGTTGAGCGTTTCCCCTCGCTGCTGGCCCCGTCGCCTTCCCTGCCTCATGCGCCGCGTGAACGACCATCCGGGAGGCTGACGTGGTAATGCCTGATGACGTCCACGCTGCCAAACTGGCAGACCTGCCCATGCTGCGCCGCTTCGTCGAACGCGGTGCGCTGCTGGACAGCGAACTGCTCTTCACCCGCGACCTCGACTTGTCCAGCGCCGCCCTCCTGCAGAGCATTCTGCTGCCGCAGCGCAGCCTGTATACGCTGGTGGCCAGGAGCAGTTCGCAGCCGGTCATCGCCCAGTTCCGCATGCGCGCCCACGACCACCTGTCCCAGTTGGTGCTGCTGGCCCCGTTCGAGCCCGATGCGGACGACGGCGCGTGGCTCGGCCTGCTCGATGCCGTCGCCTTCGAGGCGGGGCGGCGCGGCGCGACGATGGTGACGGCCGAGGTGGATGAGCTCAGCGCCCTGTTTCCGCTCATGCGCCACGCCGGTTTCGCTGTCTATGCCCGCCAGGAGATCTGGCGCTGGAGCGGTGAGATGGCCAGCGGTTCGGCGCAGGCCCCGGTCGGCGAATTGGCTGAGGAGAGCGACGACGACTCGCTCGACATCCAGCTTCTGTACAGCAGCATCGTGCCGCGCCTCGTGCAGCCTATTGCCGTGCCGTCGCGCGAAAGCACCGGGCTGGTTTATCGCAAGGATGGCCACGTGCAGGCCTATATTGCGGTGTCGCCGGGCCGCAGCGGTGTCTATCTGATGCCGTTCATTCACCCCGATGTGCTGGGCAGCGAGGCCGCCGCCGTGTTGCTGGCGGTTATCGCCCGTGTGGCCCGCGCCGAACAAGCTCCCGTCTACGTCTGCGTGCGCCGCTATCAGGACTGGCTGGGCGACTCGCTGCGCACGCTTGGTTTTGAAGCAGTCACCCAGCAGGCGGTCCTCGTGCGCCATATCGCAGCCGGCGTGCGTTCGGCCGAGTTCTCGCCGCTGACGGCGCTGGCCGGTTCGCTGAGCAGCGTAGCGGCCAGCATCATCATGCGTTTGACCAAACTCTCATTCGCTCTGCACACAGGAGAAACGTCCTCTGGCAATGGAACGTCGAATCACCGACGATCTTCAGGAACTGAAACGGGTTCTTCCGCCACAGGTCACCGAGCGCCTCGACGCTATCGGGAATAACGACGAACTGCTCGAGATCGTGCTCGATCTCGGGCGCCGGCCGGCCGCCCGCTACATTAACGAAGAGATTGAGCTTTCCGAGCAGGAGGTCACCCGGCTCGATCTTGAAGCTGTCGCCGCCTCTATCGGCTCGTTCGATGCCGATAATCGGGCCGGCATGGAACGCACCCTGCATCGTATTTCGGCCATCCGCAATCGCCGGGGTGAAATCGTCGGCCTCACTTGCCGCGTTGGCCGCGCCGTCTATGGCACGATTGACATCATCAAAGACCTGATCGAAAGCGGTCAGAGCATCCTGATGATGGGCGCGCCCGGCGTGGGCAAAACGACTATGCTCCGCGAGGCCGCCCGCGTGCTGGCCGTCAGTAAGCGCGTGATCATCGTGGACACATCGAACGAGATCGGCGGCGATGGTGACGTGCCTCACCCGGCCATCGGCAAAGCGCGCCGGATGCAGGTCAGCCACCCCGAGCGCCAGCACGAGGTGATGATCGAAGCCGTCGAAAATCACAACCCCGAGGTCATCGTCATTGACGAAATCGGGCGCGAACTGGAAGCCAGCGCGGCGCGCACCATCGCCGAACGCGGTGTCCAGTTGATCGGCACGGCGCACGGCAACGCGCTGGAAAACCTGATCCTCAACCCCACGCTGTCCGATCTGGTCGGCGGTATTCAGGCCGTCACGCTGGGTGATGACGAGGCGCGCCGCCGGGGCACGCAAAAGACCGTGCTGGAACGCCGCGCCCCGCCTACCTTCGACGTGCTGATCGAGCTGCAGAACCGTGACCGGCTGGTCGTGCATGAAGATGTGGCCGCCGCCGTAGACGCCCTGCTGCGCGAGAAGGCGACGCCCATCGAAATCCGCTACCGCGACGCGGAAGGCGAGGTACACATTGAAACGGCGACCCCCGCGCCGCGCCCGCTGATCGAACGCAACGAACGCAGCCGGGGCGACGGCAGCCGCGAAAACGGCTATCACGACCGCCTGCGGGACGGGCGCAACGGCGCGCACGAGGGCGCAGAATACACGCCGCCGCGCCCGATCCCGGCCGTCATGAGCGGCGCGCCGGTTAAGGTCTATCCCTACGGCGTGGCCCGCAACCGGCTGACGCAAACGGCGCGCCGCCTCCACGTGCCGCTCATCATCGTGGACGACCCAGGGCAGGCCGATATCATCCTGACCATCAAGAACTACTACCGCCGCCGCCCAAAGCTGATTGTGGATGCCGAACGGGCCGGCAAGGGGATTTACGTGTTGCGCGCCAACACGGCCTCGCAGACTGATACGTTCGTCATGGATGTCTTCCAGAAGGACGAGGAGACCGGCGACCCGCCGACCGACCCTTTTGGGGGGGCGATGCGTGAAACGCGCGAAGCAATCGTGCTGGTGAGCAACGGCAAGCCCTACATGGATCTCACGCCCCAAAGCGAGCTGATCCGCCGCCGCCAGCACGAAATGGCCCGCCGCGCCCACCTCGACTCGCAGAGCTTCGGCAGCGAACCGGCCCGCTTTGTGAGGATTTTGAAGCGGGAAGCGTAACACACTGCGCCGCGACAACCCCTCACCCCGGGCTTCGCCCCGCCCCTCTCCCACGTAAACAGGGAGAGGGGCCAAGCCACGTGCTCATGGTTTTCGCCTCTCCCCGTGAGCTGCTGAGTCTGCGCGCGGCGCGTGGACGAGGGGGCAGAGGGCTTGCGCGCACCGCCCCAGAACAGGATCACGCCCGATGAAAATCGTCATGTTTTCGATTACCCCGCTGTTCCCCGAACACGATATGGGCGGCGGGCAAAAGCACCTGCGCACCATCGCCCACTATCTTGCCGGGCGCGGCCACGACATCACCATCCTCTGCACGCGCCGCGCCGATACCAGCGCCCCGTTCCGCTGGCACGAGCGCATCGAAGTGCGGCCTGTCCTGCGCTTCCGGCAGCCGTTCCCCGGCCCCTACGACACCCCGGCCTTCAACATCGCCAACATCGTCCAGGATGTGGCCGAACAGTTGCAGAATGCCGACCGCTTCTACATTCACGACGGCGAATTCCTGTTCCCGTCTGTCTACCGCCGCATTCCAACAATCGTCTCGCTGCGCGACAACGTTTATCCGGAAACCACGCTCGGCGCGTTCTATTTTCAGGGCCACCGCCTGATCGTGATTTCGGAGTACGCTCGCGCCTTCTTTGCGGCGACGGCCGGGCGCTTCTTTCCCGAACTGCCGCAACGCATGCGCGTCATCCACAACGGGATTGATTGGGAGCGCTTCAAACCCACGCCGCCGAAGCGCATCCTCGGCCTGATTCCGGTGGACCCGGCGCGCGACCTGATCGTGTTGCATCCGCACCGGCCCGAGGAGAGCAAGGGCCTGCGCCAGACGATGGATGTGGTGGACAAGCTGGTGCATCAATACGGGCTGGCGAATGTGAAGACCTGCGTGCCGCTCTGGCTGGGGCTGGAGCACGACCCCGGCATTCAGGCCGTCTACGACCGCGCCTACGCCGAAATTGCGGCGCGCGGCCTGACCGATCACTTCGTCTTTCACCCCTGGGTGCCGGTGGATTTGCTGCCGGAGTACTACAGCCTGGGCGGGGTCACGCTCGCGCTCGGCAGCTTCGTCGAGTCCTTCGGCAACGCCGTCTACGAGTCGCTTGGCTGTGGCACGCCGTCGGTCGTCGCCCGCATCTCGTCGCACCGCGAAATCCTGCCCGAGGCGCTGGTGGACAAGGTGGACTTCGACGATGCCGAAACCGCCGCTGCCAGGGCGGCTGCCATCCTCACCGAACGCCGCCGCACCGCACCTGAAACGCTGGCCTACCTGCACGCGCACTACCGGATTGAAACGCAGCTTGAGCAGTACGCTGAGGCCATCGAACACGCGGCCATCCTCGATGAGATGCGCTTCGAGTTCACGCCCCTCACCGAACACATGCAGTACCGCCTCGCGCCGTGGTGCTATCGGGCGGCGCACGGCATCTACCACGACTACCGGGCCGATTACCTCGACTCGCCAGCCCTGCGCGCGCTGGTTGCGGCGTTTCAGGATGGATTTACAGCAGGGCAGGCTGAGGGCTATGGAGCTGACGCGGCGCAGATTGACTCCTGGCAGCGTGACGGCTATCTCGTGCCGGTCAACCCGTCCTGATGGGGTCGTAAGGGAAAGAAAACGCAAGGAACGCGAAGATCGCAAAGGACGGGGAATCAGTTCCCTGAGTATCCTTTGCGCTCTTGGTGTTCTTTGCGTTCTTCGTGTTGCTTTTGCTAAACCACCTTCGTCACCAGCACCGGCCTCTTCGGCGTAATGATGAGGGTATGCTCGAACTGGGCCGCCGGCGCGCCGTCGGTCGTCTTGAGCGTCCAGCCGTCTTTGGCCGTGAAGATCTTGCCTTTGCCGGGCGTGAGGAACGGCTCGATGGTCAGCACCAGCCCGTCGGCCATGCGTTCTTTGGCGCGGGTGGTGTAGAAGTTCGGCACGTTGCGCGGCGGTTCGTGCAGGCCGCGCCCGACGCCATGCCCGCCCAGTTCGCGGATGATGCGGTAGCCGCCCTTGCGTGCTATTCCCTCGACGGCCTTCCCGATCACGCTCAACGGTTCGCCGGCGCGAACGACGTCGAGCGCCGCGTCGAGCGCCGCGCGAGTCGTTTCCAGCAGCGCCAGACTGGCGGGTGTGACCGGCGGCACCGGCACGCTGGCCCCCGAATCCGCGAAATAGCCGTCCAGTTCGGCCGACACGTCAATATTCACCAGGTCGCCCGGCTGCACCACGCGGTCGCCGGGGATCCCGTGCGCCGCTTCGTCGTTGATGCTGATGCAGGTGACACCCGGATACTTGTAGACGAGGATCGGGGCCGAGCGGGCGTGATGGCGCATCAGCGCGCGCGCGCCGATCTCGTCCAGTTCGCCGGTCGTGATGCCCGGCTTGACGGCCGCGATCATCTCCTGAATCGTGTTGCCCACGATCTGGCCGATGCGCGTGAGACCGAGCAGATCCTTGTCCGATTTAACGATCATGCCTGAAACCCTGTAGACAACGTGCGCCTAGTATAGCGGCTGGCGTCAAGCCCTGCGTGCCGCATGGACTCGGCCCATGGAGGCCAAAACGAAAGCCGGGTCGTGCTCACTCTGCTCAGCCTGGGAGACCTGCGGCACCCGGGAGACACTCCTGAGTGCTGCTACCTTCCGGTCCTGACACGGTTCGGAGGTTCCCGCCGCGCAGGGCCCAGACCGAGCAGACTGACCGCGACCCGGCCGCCTGCTGCTGTTCAATTGAACAGCGCGAATCGTAGGGCGCCGCCGCCCGAAAGTCAATGGCGGGCGGTGGTGGAGCAGGGCTGTTGCAAAGTCAGCGGGAAAGGAGGAACTCAACAGCGGGCTTCAGCCCGTTGCCGCCTCAAGCAAGGGGCTGAAGCCACCTTGTTGGGGCTTCGTGCCCGACTTTGCAACAGCCCTGCGGCGCTACGCCATCTCCTCAAGGTTCCGGTGAGCCTGCGGAGACTATGATCAGTCCATTGCGCCTCGAACTCACATAGGACACGCAATGCTGAAAAAAGCTGCTTGGATCATCGTCGTTATGCTCTGGGGCCTTATTCTGGCCAGTAGTCTTTTCACGAGAATTGAGGCGGATGACTATTGCTTTGCCGCGACGGTAAAGGATGCCGGCATCCTGGGCGCTATCCCTCGCATGTATCACGGGTGGTCCGGGCTGTACACCGATCATCTGGTCAGCGGCCTGTTTGCCGCCGTCGAGCCTTATGCCACGCGCGTCGGCGTCCCTTTGATGCTTGGAGCGTTCGTTTTTACGTGGTGGTATGCGCTCGCGTATTGGTACAAGCGCTCCGATGCCCTGTTACTCACTTTGGCCTTCGGCGCAGCACTGGCGATGAGCCGCCCGAACGATGAGCCGATTTACTGGATTTCCGGAATCACAAGTTACTGGTTTCCATTCGCTGGAGTGGGGCTGTTAATTGGAGCGTTGCTGAGGAAAAAAACGGCGCTGGCAGCCGTCACAGCCTTCCTGACGGTGGCGTTGACCGATATTGGCGGCGGTCTGATCGTCACCGGACTGGGGCTTGCCTTTCTGTTCTGGGAGGGTGAACGGCGACGGGTGCTGATGGTGCTTGTCGCGGGCCTCACCGGGTACTTAATCGTCTTTGTGGCTCCGGGCAATGCGGTACGGCGGGCGGCGTTCGTGCCTGTAGAACTTACCCCCTACTACATTGTGCGTGTGGCGCTGGCGGGATTTGCGACCAATGCCGCCTTATCGTTCCTGTTTTCCGTCGTGCCCGGGATCTTTTTCAGTGGTATAGGCGCTCTCCTGCCGCCGCATTTTCATGTGCGGCGATTGCCACTTCTCTTCCTCGGGTTGGTACTGGGTGCTTCGCTCGCAACTGCAGTTGTAGCCGTCATTGCCAATGGTTGGGGGCTGGGTGAACGGGCGATTTATCTCCTCACCCCGCTCTGGCTGGCTCAATGGTTCGTGCTGGGGGCGCTCATCGGCAAGCGCTTCCCCAGTTGGGGATGGATGGCGGTCGTGGCCGGCGTGGTGCTGATTGTCGTGGCGGGAAGGCACGTCGTCGAGCGCGCCGCCTATGCCCAGCGTTGGGATGAGCGCCATGCCGCCATCCTGGCCGGCTACCGCGTGCGGGGCGATATCGGCTCGTGGGATACGCTGACGGACACAGATTGGGCATTGGCCTGTGCCGAGGCCTGGTATGACCGCGAAATCCGCTTCGTGGATGGCGGGAATGTGCCATAATAGGCTGGATGAAGTTGCTTGAAGGCTGTGCATGACCGCGTTCCTCCTCCGCCTGGCGCTTATGCTGACTGCCGCCTGCCTGCTGCTGGCGGGCGCTGCGCTGGCGCTGGGCGGCATCGTCGTGACCGACCAGATCGCCTTTGATGCGCCCTCGGAAAACGGGCGGGACTTGTTCCTGCTCGATGCCGGGCGTAACCAGTTCGTGCGTCTCACCGGGCACGGCGGGCGCAGCGCGGCGTGGTCGGCGGATGGGGAACAGCTCGCCTACATTGGCCCCGCCAGCGATGGAGGCGAAGGCATCTACACGATGCCCGTTGGCGGGCAGCCTGCGCTGCTGATGCCCATAATCGTACTGGGCGAATCCCGTGCCCTCGATTGGTCGCCGGATGGCGATGCGCTGGCCGTCACGGACCGCAGCGACGGGGTGCAGAGCGTCTATCTGCTCAATCTGGCCGATGGAACGCGCCAGCGCCTCACCGAACCGCGCGGCAGCACCTTCGCGCCAACGTGGTCGCCGCAAGGGTTGATCGCCTTCTCGTGGTCGCCGGTCGCCAACACCGAAATCTACACGCTGTCAGCCTCGCAGTTCACCCTCATTGCCTCGCAAAGCGCCGCCCCCAGCCCGCAGCGCATCACCGAGAATATGTACACCGATACCGCCGCCGACTGGTCGCCCGATGGCCAGTGGATCGCGTTCGTATCCGACCGGGCAGGCAACAGTGACCTGTACCGGATGCGTCCGGACGGCAGCGACCTGCAGCCGATCCTGCTTTCCTCGGTGTATGAGGGCGATCCATCGTGGTCGCCCGATGGTCAGCGCCTCGCCCTGATCTCGAATGCCAGCGGCGAACGCGGCCTGAGCGTGATGAATCTGGACGGCCAGTTACACCCCCTGCCGGTCTTTCCCGGCGGCGCGCCAGCGCGCCCGGCCTGGCGTCCGCTTTACTGACAGCCCACCCTCTCACCACAACCGTTCTTTAGTTCTGCGCACCCGCCTACAGTTGAGACAGATGGTTCCAGATCATCCACTATGCTGATATTATGCGGCGCGCGACCATTCGGCCCGCAGTGATGGATGATGGAGATTCCGATCATGATGAAGGATACAGTGCAAGCGGCCTTCAACGCTCAGATCACGATGGAACTCGGCGCGTTCTACAGCTATCTCAGCATGGCGGCCTGGTTCGAGGCAGAGTCGCTGCGCGGCTTTGCCGCCTGGATGCGTCATCACGCCGAAGAAGAAATGGTGCACGCCATGAAGCTCTACGACTTCGTGCTCCGCCGCCGCGGCCGTGTGCTGCTCGCCCCGCTGGCCGGCCCTGCGACCAACTGGGATAGCCCGCTGGCCGCCCTCGAAGACGCCTTCGCCCACGAGCGGCAGGTGACCCGTGCGATTGATGCGCTGGTCGAACTGGCCGAGAACGAACGGGATCGCGCGGCTGTCTCCTTCCTCCAATGGTTCGTGGATGAACAGGTTGAAGAGGAAGAAGTCGTGGATGAGGCCATTCAGAACCTGCGCCGGATTGGCGACTTCGGCCCCGGTTTGTATCTGCTCGACCGCGAACTGGCAGGCTCGACCGGTGCAGAAGCGGCCGGCGGTGTGGAGAACGAAGAATAGGCGCGTTAATCCATCGGCCATCCAGCCGTGAACCGGATGCCGGGCGGCTGATTGCCGCTGCTCCGTACCAGGCAGGCCAATCCAGCCGCCAGCCGCCAGTTACCGGCGCCTTTCTCAAGCTGGCTGGGGTCGTGGCGCTGGGCGCAGGCGCAGCCAGCGCGGCGGCCATCTTGCTGGCGGTGGCGCTCGGCGCGGCACGGCCAGCGCCCGGCCTGCACGTGGTGCTGGGTGAAACGCCCTGCGCCGCGCCCTGCTGGCATCAGATCGTTCCCGGCCATACACGTGTGGACGACGCGCTCCAGCAGATCAGCACCGACCCGGCCGTCGAAGACCTGATCGTCAATGTACAGAACGCGAGCTGGTGGTGGAACGGCGCTCAGCCGGAGGAGTTGCGCAGCGGTTCACGCGCCTTCGATGGCCGGATGCTGTTCGCTGGCGATTCCCCTGACAGCCTGGTGGATGGCCTCGCCCTGGTGTCCTCGCTCAGGCTCGGCGACCTGATCAGCGCCCTCGGCCCCCCCGAACAGCAAATCCTCCACTTTTCCCCTGCCGATGCCCGCCCCGGCGCGCTCTACGTGGCCGATTTTGGCGGCTGGCAGGCGTTTGCCCTGCTGTCCTGTCCGCTGCGCCCGGGCGATTTCTGGAACGCCGAGGCGGGTTTCGCCTTCGGAACCGTCGGCCTCGATCTGGGCGGCGAGTCCTGGGCTTCCGGCGCGGGAACACTCCAGCCCCTCCTGCGCCTCAGCGAATACTGCGCGCCATAATTCCCGCCCCAACTCAACTAGGGCTGCCGCAAAGTCACCGTTTTTGGCCGCAGGCTATCTCACCCCCGGCTCCCCGACTGACAGGGGCGGGTTTTCATGGTCAGGTTGCCGTCTCACACCCGTCCGCTTTGCGTCCATCCCGTCCACCATACGTTCGCCCCACTCGCGCGCACCTGGTCTACGATGAAGGCTGCCGTACGGCCGTGCCGCCCGCCAAACGAGCCTGTTGTGCGCTATTTGTCTCTTATTCTGTCCTCTTGTCTCGATGCTTCTTCCCTCAAGTGTCTGCCTCTTATTTTGATTCTGTCTCCTTGTCCGCTCTTTCACAGACTTGCTAATAACGCCGCATCTGCCCACACCGCCCTGCGCTTTCCCAATTGCGAACATCTGGACACACGCCGTTCTTTTCCCCTCTCCCCGCTTGCGTGGGAGTGGGTATCATGGGGTGTGGGGTGGCAATCCGGCATCGCCGCTTG
>JAEURB010000285.1 GCA_016788435.1 Anaerolineae bacterium
CAAGAGGCGATGCCGGATTGCCACCCCTCACCCCATGATCCCCACGCCCACGCCAGCCGGGAGAGGGGGAGAAACTGCATGCATGGGAAGTGACCGGGGCCAGGTTCGAACGTGTTCCATCCGCGTCCATTAAATACCTACCTCTATCAGCCCCGGCCCCCTCTCCAAAACAAGGAGAGGGGGAGAAAAGCACCGAGCAATTAGTTAAGGTGTTACAAAGCCGGACGGCCGGACAGAATCAAAGAAGCCGGACAGATCGTGAGGGAAAAACCGGCCGGACAGCCGGACAGAACAGCGGACAACTGATGCTCTGTCCGGCAAGCGGACAGAAATCACAGGGCTGTTGCCAAGTCAGGCAGGAAGCCCCAACAAGGTGGCTTCAGCCCCTTGCTTGCGGCGGCAACGGGCTGAAGCCCGCTGTTGAGCTCTGCTTTCCCCGTTCACTATGCGACAGCCCTGACAGTAATCAGCATAGCTCAGGCAGGTGGTTGGCAGGTGAACATCTGGTAGATCAGAGGGACGCGAGGCGGGGCGAAGTTCGAGTGAGGGGTGGCCGCCTCCGCTCAGGTAAGAATCAGAGCAGGGCGGCCCGGATTGGGCCGCCCTGCCTGTTGAGAAACCATGCTGCAACTGCGGACTACGACGCTGGAACCTGGAACACCGTGACGACGGGCGCATCGGCGGTACCCGAGAGAACCAGAATGGTGCTCTCTGACGGGTCGAAGGACACCGCACCGGCCTCCACGAACGGCACGCCATTGGCGTTGATGACGATATTGAGCGTACCAGCCGGAATCGTCAGCGTCCCCACCCCGTCACTCCCTTCAGCCGTGCCGGGGTATGCCAGGCCAAGCAGCTGAGGTACGCCATTGGCCAGCACGTTGACCGCCGGGCCGTCGGGGATCTGGTGAATGACGGTCAGGTTCGAAAGGCCAGCCGCCTGGGCCGCGCCGTCTTCCTCGATGACCGAGGCTGTGAGCGTACCGTCCGCCACCGAACCGAGGGCGGCGATGGTCGTCCGCGAGCCGGGAGCCATGGTCACATCCAGCGGGCCGAGGATCGCGTCGGCCAGCGGCGCGCCAGCCGGGACAACCGCGATGCTGTAGACACCAGCCGGGAAGAGCTTCCAGTCAGAGACGGCGTTGGCCGCCACGCCGGTGAGGGCGGGCCGGTGGTTGACGTAGACATCCACGTCGCCCGCATCAGCCGGCAGGTTCGCCAGGCGCACATTGGCCGGGAACTGCGCCGCCACCGAACCGGGCAGAATGACGCCTTCGATAACCTGAACGACGCCATTGGCCGCGCGGCCGTCCACATCGGAGACCGGGATGTTGTTGACCGTGAAGACGCCGTCCGTCAGGTCGAACTGGACAGTATTACCCGCCAGCGTGCTGAGCGCCGGGCCGCTGGTGAGGTTCCGGAAGAAGTATTCACCGGGGATGACGTGCGCGCGCAGGATCTGGCCGAGCAGAACCGGGTTCGCCACGACTTCATCGAGTGTGACGCCCAGGAAGTCGAGTTCAGCCTGGAAGGCGTCGTTGGTCGGGGCCAGCACCGTCGCGCCATTCAGTTCGGCGAAGGTACGGTCGAGGCCAGCGGCCTGGATGGCGGCCACCAAGGTCGAGAAGCGGCCGTCGGCATCGTTGGTCAGCCAGTCCACGAGGGTCGGGCCAGCCGCCGTTTCCGGTTCGGGAGTCGCTTCGGGGGTGGCTTCGGGAGCGGGAGCAAGGCTGGCGGCCACGCTCGGGGGAACCAGCACGCCGTCAATCACATGCACGACGCCGTTCGAGCCGACGTTGTCTACGTCGCTGATGTTGACACCGTTGACCGTGAACACGCCATCGGTGAGGTCGAACTGGACATCTTCACCCTCGGCCGTCGTCACCGCCGGGCCGCTGGTCAGGTTACGGAAGAACAGCTTCTCGGGCAGGATGTGGTAGTTGAGGATCGCGGTCAGCACATCCGGATTGGCCATGACGGCCGCCGGCGACACGCCGAGCGCTTCGAGGCTGGCCGTGAAGGCGTCGTTGGAGGGCGCGAGGATCGTCACGCCATCCAGGTTCGCCACGGTATCGCTGAGGCCCGCGGCGTGAATGGCGGCCAGCAGCATTGTGAAACGGCCGTCTGCGTCATTGGCCAGGATTTCAGCAATGCTCGGGCGGGCCGGAGCTTCGACGACCGGTTCCGGAGTCGGCTGAGGGGCAGTCAACATGGCGGCCACGCTCGGGGGAACCAGCACGCCGTCAATCACGTGCATGACGCCGTTCGACGCAATATTGTCCACGTCGCTGATGTTATTGCCGTTGACCGTGAACACGCCGTCGGTCAGGTCGAACTGGACATCCTCACCCTCGGCCGTCGTCACCGCCGGGCCGCTGGTCAGATTGCGGAAGAAGAGGCGTTCCGGCAGGATGTGGTAGGTGAGGATCGCGGTCAGCGCGTCTGGATTGGCCATGACGGCCGCCGGTGACACGCCGAGCGCTTCAAGGCTGGCCGCGAACGCATCGTTCGTGGGCGCGAGTAGCGTCACGCCATCCAGATCCGCCACAGTATCGCTGAGGCCAGCCGCATCAATCGCAGCCAGCAGAGTCGTAAAACGGCCATCCACGTCATTGGCGAGCAATTCGGCGAGGGTTGGCCGTTCATCCTGCGCGAAAGCGGGAGCAGCCAGGGCGGCTACCACCACCAACAGCGCGAACACGAGAAGAACCTTACGCATTCCAGTATTCCTCCTGGGAACCAAAATCCAGGCCGGGTTCAAGAAACACCCCGCCGGGCCAATTGCAGACTGCTAATTAATAATTGTAGCTAGATGGCCTTATTCCGGCAATTCCGAATGACGGGAGAATACGGAGAACTCGCGGACGTGTGCGGCCGAAATGGCTCAGCTTGCCGGGGCAGTGGGAGGAGGTTCCGGGTCGCGCTCTGGCTCGGGTGGGGGAGATCCCGCCAGCGCGTAGAGAAAGACGCCGCCAAAGGCTGCTACATAACCGATCAGCGCGCCCAGGATTTGCAATTCGCCGAGGTAGACGACTCCCGTTTCGGACGGAAGGTGCGACCCGAAGCCGAGGAAATCGCTGAAGCCGGCCAGCGCCGCGACCACCAGCCCGGTCAGCGACAGGCGCACGCCGATTTGCTGCGCAAGGTTGGCACCGCGCCCGGCGTAGAGGGTGAATTTGGCATAGACCAAGCCGCCGAATATGAGCAATGAGAAACCGGCCAGCACCGTCGAAAACTGGATCATGCCGAAGCCGGGCAGCGGGGAAACGCCGGTCAGGCCGGGGAACAGGCCGAGCGAGGACACCATCAAGCCGAGCAGGCCGATGGCGATGCCGATCTGCGCGATACCCGTCATGGCAGCGCTTGGCGCAAAATGCGGAGGAAGTTGCCGCCCATCACCGCCTGGGTGTCCTCGTCGCTGTAGCCACGGGCGCGCAGACCATCCGCGATTTTCGCCAAATCAGCGACCGTGTCGAGGCCGGCGGGAATGTGCTGGCTGCCGAATCCACCGTCAAAGTCGCTGCCGATCCCGGCGTGGCGGGCGCTGCCCGTGAGCTGGCACACATAGTCAATGGCATTGATGGCCGTTTCCAGCGGCACGGTCTCCTTGCGATCCGCCTTGCTGTAGCCATCCTTGAGGAAGGCGTTGAACAGCACGGTGCCGATGACGCCGTCCCGTTCGGCCAGCAGCCGGATCATCGTATCGGTCAGGTGCCGGTCGGAGTTGCGGAACTGGCGGCTGTTGCTGTGGCTGGCAATCATGGGGCCTGGGTAACGCTCGACGGCCTGCAAATAAGCTTCCTCGGCCATATGGGACAGGTCGAGGACTGCGCCGAACGAGGCCATCACCTCGAGCAGTTGATAACCGAGCACCGTCAGGCCGCCCGGTTCGCCGGTGCCGCCGCAGTAGCGCGAGGCCGCCCAGGCCGGGCCAACGAGGCGTACGCCGCGGGCGTACCACTCCTCGAACTGCGGCGGTTCGAGGATCGGATCGCCGTTCTCCATCAGCAGGACAATGCCTTGTTTGCGGCCGTCCACTGGCGCGCCATCGGCCCAAGTCGCCAGCACCGCGTCAAGTTCAGCATTCGTCGTCACGCGCACCATCTGCGGCGCTTCGTCGAACAGGCGCTGATAGACGTCATACTGGCGGATGGCCGCCGCATAGGCCTCGTGCGGCGTGCGATAAGTGGCCGGCCCCAGCGGGGAATCAGGGTCCATCCGCTTGCGCGCTGGCTCGGTGAAGATCGTGGCGAAAACGAGGCCCACACCGCCGCGCAGCGCATCTGGAAGGCTGAGCGTCGCCAGAAGCTGCCCATCCGCACTCCCTTCCAGCGCGCGCGTTTCGGCCACACTGCGCCGGTAATCGCGGCCCAGCGTGAGCATGTTGTAGGCAATGTCCTGGTGCGCATCAACAATCAGGGGAATCATGGGATAGGCACCGTATTCGTGCGAAGGTCCGTCAACCGATTGTAAGCGCCGCCCCGGCGAAATTCCACACCCCGGCGCAAGTGGACAGGGCTGTTGCAAAGTCAGGAAAGCAGCCCCAACAAGGTGGCTTCAGCCCCTTGCTTGAGGCGGCAACGGGCTGAAGCCCGCTGTTGCGTTCCAGCGTCCGTTGACTTTGCACCCGCCCTGCATAACCAGATAGCCTAAGCTGACGCTCACGAAAGATTTATCGCCCGTCGTTAATCTGACCGCACGGACGGGAACTCGAAATATTCACTTCAGGGCGAAAATGGAAGGTGCGGCATGAAGAAACCAGGCTTCTGGATCGGGTTAGGAGTTGGCGTCGTGCTGACCTTCCCGTTGATTGCACTCTTTTATCTGGGCTACCAAATAGCCGGGCTACCCTTCACGCCGTTCGTTCCGCTGGAATGGTTCGCGCGAACGCTGCCCGGCTCGCTGGTCACCTTCGGCGTGGACGCGATGGTGAGCGTGCTGCGCGCCACCGGCCTCGGTGTGGCCGACACCGCCAAGCTGGCCGAGCAACTGATATCGGTGTTCATGATTCTGGTGCTCGGCGGTGTGGCAGGCGGCGTGTACTTTTTCGTCCGCAAGCGGCTGCCGCAGGCGGCGAACAGCGTATGGCCCGGCGTGGCGGTGGGCGGCGCTATCGGCCTGCTGCTGGCGCTCATGCAATTGTCGCTGCCCGGCGGCGAAGGCGACGACATGATGCTGACCACGATCTGGACGGTCAGTCTATACGCGCTGTGGGGGCTGGCGCTCGGCTATTCGGCCAGCCGCCTCACCGCGCCAGTTCCGTCGCCCGAGGCTACCGTTCAGGGTGTGGATCGCCGCCATTTCCTGATTCAGATGGGCGGCGCGGCGGCGGCCATCACCGTGACCGGGGCCGGCATCGGCGCGCTGCTTTCACCTCGCTTGCCCGCCAGCGAAGGCGCGGCTGTGCCTGCTGCCACGCTCCCGCCAGAACAGATCGCTGCCCTGCCCAACAGCAGCGATCCAGTCAGACCTGCGCCCGGCACGCGGCCGGAAGTCACGCCGGTTGCGCAGCACTACCGGATTGACATCAACATGCTGCCGCCGGTCGTCGCAGCCGAGGGCTATACCCTGCCCTTCACCAGCGCCATCGGCGGCGAGAGCGCGACTGTGAAGGCCTACACGCTCGATGAACTGATCAGCGGCTTCACCGCGACAGATGCTTACATCACCATGTCGTGCATTTCGAACTACGTCGGTGGTGACCTGATTGGCACGACGCTGTGGACGGGTATCCCGATGCAGGACATTCTGGCCGATACCGGCATTCCTGACGGCGCGACGCACCTGAAGATGAGCGCCGCCGACGGCTTCGATGAAACGGTGGCGCTTGACCTGATCGCCAGCGACCGGCGCGTGATGCTGTGCTACGCCTGGGAGGGCCAGCCGCTGGCCGTCGAACATGGCTTCCCGCTGCGTATCCATATCCCAAATCACTTCGGCATGAAGCAGCCGAAATGGATCACCGGGTTCGAGTTTCTGGCTGGCGATCAGGAAGGCTACTGGGTACGGCGCGGCTGGGACGAACAGGCTCTGGTGCGCTCGACCAGCGTGATTGACACCGTCGCCGTCGAATCGCCCATGACCAGCGGCGATCAGACGCTCATCCCCATCGGCGGCATCGCGTGGGCGGGCGACCGGGGCATCTCGAAGGTCGAGGTGCAGGTGGACGGCGGCGAATGGACCGAAGCGCAGCTGCGCGCGCCGCTCTCCGACCGCACCTGGACGATCTGGCGCTATGACTGGCCGTTCAGCGCCGGGCAGCACACGTTCACCGTGCGGACGACTGACGGCGACGGCGTGCCGCAAATCGAGACGGCGGCCAATCCGCACCCCAGCGGCGCGACGGGGTATCACTCGGTCAGCCGGGCGGTCTAACGAACAGATGCCAACCGGTCGCGCGAGTGACCGGAGAGAATACAACACAAAGGGCGCCAAGGTTCTCGTGAGGAGGCCCTTGGCGCCCTTCGCAGGCGGGTGATCGCCTTCGGGAAGCGCGCCTTAAGAACCGGCGGCCGGTGTGACCATCGGCAGGATGTCGGGCGCGGTAGGCTGGGCGCGAACCGCCTCGGCGGTCACGGTCGCTTCCATGAACGGCCGGTGAACCGTTGGCATGCGCTGCAAGGTGGCCTCGAAAACGGCGGCATCCTCGGTGCTACGGGGCAGGAACTGGCCGAGCGCGTTCAGCGTTGGCCCGATGATGGCATCCCGTGTTTGCACGATTTCTGTCTCAATCGCGTTGTACTCCTCAACTGGGGCCTGCAGGTGATAAACCCCGACGCCGATGATGCCGGCCATGAACATGATGAAGGCCGCCAGAAAGACGATCAGGCCGATGTTGCGGTTCCTGCGCTTTGTGCGCGGCGTCAGCACCCGCATCGCGAGGGGAGCTTCGGGCCCGGTGAGAAAGGCGATGGCATTCCGCAGATCGTCCAGCGGGTAAGCGCCATCGCTGAAATCGGCCGGAGTCAGATGATTGATCAGGCGCGGAACGGGTACTTTTTCGGCGAGGACGGGGATGATGTGCCTGCCACCATCGAGTGCGTCGTACATCGCCTCGGTCACGCCCGCATCAGCCAGGCCAGCATTGGATGACACCAGCACCAGCAGTTGATAGCCCGCTGCCGATTCCCCCTCGGTGATCGTATGGCCGCCGCGCAGGTCGTTCTTGATCCGGTTGGTCAATGCCGCGTCGGCCGGCGCATAGGCGAACTTGATAACAGCCATTCTCGATTACGTCCCTCTCTCGTCGTGCGGCTCCAACGACCGCACCGCATTCACAATATCCCAGCGAGCCGCAGCGGGCAGCGCCGCATCGCAGGCCGGCAGCGTGCGCCAGCCCTCATCCACCGCCACCCATAACGCCTCGTCGCGCAGGCCCGGCAGGCGCTGAACCAATTCGGCAAACTCACGCGAATCGGCCCAGCCAGGGCAGGCGTTCGCTAAGGCCACGCGCCCGCGTTCCAGCGACGCCTGATCGGGCAGCGCCGGGTTGACGATGGCGGGCGGCGGGCTATTGTACGCCTCAAACACCGCGTCGGACTGCCCAGAAAGCCACATACCGCCCAGCACAATCACCAGCGCCATAGCAGCCCCGCCCGCCAGGATGCCCAACGCGCGCGGGCTGCGATCCAGCTTGCGCCAGCCGAAGCGGATGAGCGGCCACAGGACGAAGATACCCACCGCCACCACGCCGGCCAGCGCCAGCAGATTAGCGAAGGTGGGCGGCCGCGTCAGTTGCAGCGCAGCGGCCTCGGTCACATTCAGCGGGAAGGCGGCGCGCGTCAGTTGATCGCCCTCGCGCACGTCTACCAGCACCAGCCATGTCCCGGCCCGGTCAATATCGGCGTTGGCCGCCACGTACAGGCTGTCACCTGCGGGGTCGGCCGGGTGCCACGCGCCGCGCAGGTCACGGGCCGGGTCGGTCATGCGCACCGACACGATGCGCTCATCGGCGGGCTGGCCGCCCTGCTCGACGTATATATCCGTGCTGTTCACACCCGGCCCGCCGGGCGACAGCGTGAGCGTGACTTGCGTATCTCTGACCTCGGCGGTCAGCGATGGGGCGGGAACGTTGACGAGTTCGGGGCGGGGCACCGGCGTCGCGCTCAAGAGAGCCGCAGCCGCCACCACGACCAACCCGAGTACGGCTTCAAGGTAAATGGTGCGCTTCGGCCCGCCCAGTTTCTCGCCCCACGCTGCCAGCCGGGCATAACGCGCCGGGTTCAGGGCCGCGCGGTGCAGTGCACCCAGCCCAAGCAGCGCCAGCACCAGCACGACCTTGGCGATCAGCGTCAGCCCATAGCGCGTGCCCGCCTGCGCCGGATCGGTGACCCATACCAGCCCGGAGAAAACACCCGTCGCCACGACCATCAGAGCCGCCCCGAAGGCCAGCGGTGAGAAGCGGTTGAGCGCGGCCAGCAGGGCTGTGCGGCGTTCGTCACCGTGATACGGGCGCAGTGCAACCGGCGCAACCAGCGCCAGCGCCGCCAGGCCACCTGCCCACAATCCAGCCGCGCACAGGTGCAGCCAGTCGGTGGCCAGCGCCAGCCAGGGCAGCACAGGCGACCCGGCGGCGTGGCTGGACAGGCTGTAGGTGCCGAGCAGCAGCGCGCTGGCCCATGCCCCCGCCGACCAGAACGGGCGCACCAGCGCCGGCCGCGAACGCCGCGCCCACAGCGAGGCAAGCCACAGGCCGGCCGCCGCGCCAAACACGATCATGCGGATATTCCACGTATCGCCGAAGCGCGTGCCGGTTCGGACGACGCTCCATAGGCCCTCGGCCAGGACGCGCCCGGCATCGGCATCGAAGAAGACCATGGTGTGCTGAAGCAGCGCCAGCAGGCTGCCCGCCAGCACCGTCAGCAGCGCGCCGAGCATCACCGCGTCGAGGGCCGTCATTACGCGGGGCGGCAGCAGGCCCGCTGCATAAGTCGGACGCCCCCAGGCCGGAACCAGCACCAACGCATAGAGCGCACCGGTGCCGAAC
>JAEURB010000327.1 GCA_016788435.1 Anaerolineae bacterium
GACGCCGCGGCGAAACGGATAAAACGCAATGTATCGTCATCGAGCCAAACCGGCGCAATATCCAAATTGCCCTTGGCTCCGCCCGACAACATACCGCCCGTCACCCCATCATCCGTAAGGTTCTGCACGATGCCGCTGTTCACATCGAGCATCTGAATGTCGGTATCCTCGAGGAACATCAATGCGCTCCGGAACGTGGGCGCGGTCAGGAAACGAGAATCAGGCGACCAGTTGACGTCTTCAGGAGGACCGGCGAAGACATCGCGGTCAAGCTCAAAACAGCGATCTTCAACCCAATCGTTTCCCTGCTGCTGGTAGAAACACACCTCGCCAGCGCCGAAATGGGCGAACTGCGTTCCATCTGGTGACAAATGCGCCGCCGTGTTCGCCGGGGCTGCGTGCAGGTCCAATTCCTGCACATCAAGCACCCGGTACTGTCCGTAATCGGGAGTCTCCTCCTGAGCAGCTACACCCACCGCCAGGACCAGCGTCGCAATACTCAGCAATCCTGTCCAACGGCACATGGCTAAGTCCTCAATCTGCACTGGCTAAACTCATACCATAGTTCATTTTTGCCGAACCCGCCGAATATTTCGTAGCTGCCTCCGGCGCGCTACACTTCCCGCCTGCGCCCGTATGCGGGAGGTTGCTCATGCGTTATCGCCGTATGCCCATCGAAATCGAAAGCCCGGAAGCCATCGGCTATGGACGCATCCGTTACAACCTGGCCGAAAGTTCGGTGACCGACGCCGTGCTGGGCGATCTCGACCTCTCATTGAAAGATGTGGTGCTCGAATACGGTGACCACATGGGACGGCCCGGCCTGCGCCAGCAACTCGCGGGCGATTACGACGGAGTGACGGCGGAAGATGTGCTGATGACCATCGGCGCGGCGGCGGCCCTGTTCATCGTCAACACGTCGCTGCTCAAAGCGGGCGACCGGACGGTGGTGCTGCATCCCAACTACGCCACCAATGTCGAGACGCCGCGCGCGCTGGGCGCAAACGTCATCACGCTGCCGCTGCGTTTCGAGGACGGCTTCCGGCTGGGCCTCGACGCACTGGAACGTGCGCTCACGCCGGAAACGCGGTTGCTCAGCCTTACCTACCCACACAACCCGACGGGGGTCATGATCAGCCGCGCCGAACTGGAACGCATTGTCGCGCTCGTCGAGGCGAACGGCGCTTATTTGCTGTTCGACGAAACTTACCGCGACATGGCATTCGGCGAGAAGCTGCCGCTGGCCGCCTCACTTTCGCCGCGTGCCATCAGCATCTCGTCGCTGTCGAAGACCTATGGCGTGCCGGGCATCCGTATGGGCTGGCTGGTATGCCGCGACCCGGCGCTGATGGAGACGTTCCTCGCCGCCAAGGAGCAGATCTTCATCTCTGGCTCGGTCGTGGATGAAGCGATTGCCGAGCAATATCTGGCGCAGAAGGACGTTCACCTGGCCCGCATTCGCGCGCAAATCGCGGCCAACTTCGCGCTCGTCAAAACGTGGATGGACGAGCAGACCGCGTTCGAATGGGTGGAACCGCAAGGCGGCGTGGTGTGCTTCCCGCGCCTGAAACCGGATGCGCCAGTAGACACCGGCCGCTTCTACGAGGTACTCAACGAGGACTACGGCACATACGTTGGCCCCGGCCACTGGTTCGAGATGGACCGGCGTCATTTCCGGCTGGGCTACGGCTGGATTGCGCCGGACAAGCTGGCGCGCGGGCTGGAAACGCTGGCTGAGGCGGCCGAAAAGGCGCTGCGCTAGGCCGTCGCTGCCGCGGGCAAACGGGACACCGACGGATCGAGCCGCAGTGTTTCGGTGCGGTCGTCGTAGTCAATCAGCTCGGCGTAGCGGCCCCAGTCAATGATGACGTCCAACTGGCGCTCGGCGAGTTCGTCGGGAAACTCGGGGCGCAGGGCAGTGAAGAAGACCTTCCAGGGCAGCGTTTCTTCGGGGGTGGCCTTCAACATATCCATCATCCAGACCATGATCGGCAGCCGCCGGGCGCGCTGTTTGAACAGCTCCTTGCGCGTTTGAATGGACGCTTCGGCGAAGGCGCGCCCGAGCGGGGTAATGACGATATCGCCGGCGTTCACCGAGGCGTAGCCGAACATTTCGGCCATTTGAATCGTCTCCAGTAAATCGGCCATGGTCACGCCAAGCTCGCCTTCCAGCTTGTAAATGTCGTGCGGGTGCGGCGGCTCGTTGATGTATTCGAGCAAGCCGGCCATTTCGCCCACCGACGAGGGCGGCAGCAGACGGGTTTCGCCCGGACTGCCCGGCGCCGAACCAACTTCTTCCGCCTCGATCTCGGTGCGTCCGGCAATCGCCGCGTAGATGCGGTCCATCAGCGTCTCGAAACCGGCCTCCTTGCGCGTACGCGGATGTGGCAGTTCGACCTTGAACTCGGTCACGATATGTCCAGCCGGATTTTTGCCCATCACGATGATGCGGTCGGCCATGCTCACCGCTTCTTCGATATTGTGGCTGACCATCAGAATGGCTTTGGTGGGCAGTGTGCCGCCCGTCCAGAGTTCCATCAGTTCGCCGCGCAGCGATTCCGCGCTCAACACATCCAGCGCGCTGAATGGCTCGTCGAGGCACAGCAGTTCTGGCTCGACGGCCAGCGCCCGGGCGAAGCCGACCTTCTGGCGCATCCCGCCGGAAAGCTCACGCGGGTAGGCGCCCTCGAAGCCGTCCATGCCGACGATGTCAATCAGTTTTTCGGCGCGTTCGCGGTTGCCGGACGTATCGCCGCCCCGCGCATCGAGCGCCAGCGCCACGTTGTCGAGCACTGTCAGCCAGGGAAAAAGCGCGAACGACTGAAAGACCATCGTCGAGTAGGGATTGACACCATCCACCGGCTTGCCCCGGTAATAGACCGTTCCGCTGGTGGGCTGGATCAGGCCGGTGATCATGCGCAGGAGCGTGCTCTTGCCACAGCCGGAAGGGCCGAGCAGCGCCACGAATTCACCGTCGCGGATTTCCAGCGACACGTCTTTCACGGCATCGAAGCGTGCCGCGCCCTGCCCGTAGGCTCGCGTGACGTTATCCACATTGAGCAGCACTTCACCGGCTGCCATTCGCCGCCCTTTCTACCTACTGATCCATACGGTAACGCGTTTCAGCCACCCGGAACAGCCGCCGCCACACCAGCCGGTTGATGAGCACGACCAGCACCACCATCGTGAGCGTGGCGGCAAGTAGCAGCGGATAGTTACCGCGCGCTGTCGAGGTTGAGATGAGTGAACCAAGGCCGACCACCTGGGTGACCTCGCCGCCGAACTCGGTGTATTCCGCCACGATGCTGGCGTTCCATGCGCCGCCGCTAGCCGTGATCATGCCGGTGATGATGAACGGGAAAAGAGCCGGCAGGACCAGTGTGCGCCAGCGCCGCCAGCCGCGCAGCCGAATCAGGTCGCTGGTGTACTGCAAGTCCTGTGGCATGGCCGACGCACCAGCGATGATGTTGAAGAGCAGATACCACTGCGTGCCGAGCAGCATGAGCAGGATAGCCGCGGCATTGGCCCCGGCCGGAACGAGCAGCAGCCACGCCAGCATGATCGGAAAGAGCGCCGTGGCCGGGATGGATGCCGCGATTTCGACCATCGGCTGCAGTATGCGGGCGGCGCGCGGGTTGGTGCCGATCAGCACACCGGCCGGAATTGTCCAGGCCAGCGCGATCAGCACGGCAATCGTCACGCGCAGCGTCGTCGCCAGCGCGCCCGCCGCGATCTGCAGCCATTCGTCGAGCGGCAGCGAAAGCAGCACCATCCCGCCGCCCACAACACCGGCGATAATGAGCAGGATGAGGAGGAGCTTCCAGACCAGTGACCAGCGCGAACGCGGAGGATCGGCGGCCGGTTCAAGACCGGGGACATAGCGCGGAGGGCGAACCAGCTTTCTGGACAACCAGCGGCCCGCTGGAGCGAAAATACGCCGGTTGAGACCGTGAGCGATGCGCGACCGGCTCAGACTGTCGAGGAACCATGAGGTGACCGGCGCATCATCCCCCACTTGCGACACGCGGAAGCGCTCGGCCCACGCTAACAGCGGACGCCAGACCAGTTGATCGAGCGCGATGATGATCAGAATGAGGGTCGCCAAGCCGAGAATCATCGCCTGTGTGTCGCTCTGCGAGGCGGCCGTTTGCAAGTAAGCGCCGAGGCCGGGCAACCGGAAGTCGCGCGCGCCCACCGAGAAGATCTCGGCCGCCATCAGGAAGAACCAGCCGCCCGCCCACGACATGACGCTGTTCCAGATCAGGCCGGTGGCCGCGAATGGCAACTCTACGTGGCGGAAGCGGTGGAAACGGCCGAGGCGGAAGATGGCACCGGCTTCGCGGTACTCGGTCGGGATGGTGCGCATGGATTGATAGAAGCTGAAAGTCAGGTTCCAGGCCTGGCTGGTGAAGATCAGGACAATGGCCGCCAGTTCAACGGCGATATCCTCGGCCATGATAGCGGTCAGACCGAGCAGCACCACGGGCAGGAACGACAAGATCGGCACCGACTGCAGGATATCGAGAATGGGCAGCATAATCCGTTCCAGCCGCCGGTTGCGCGCCGCCGCGTAGCCGTAAACCAGCGAGAAGCCCATCGAGAGGATATAGGCCGCCAGCATCCGGCCGGTCGAGAGCAGCGCGTAATAGGGCAGCGCCGATGGGTCGAGACTGATCTCCGGGCCTTGAATGACCAGCGGAGTAGCCACTGCCAGCCGAACGCCCAGATAGACGATGCCGGCCAGCCCCAGCATGACGACCAGATCGCCGATACTGAAGAGCGCGCCTTCGTGTGAGGGAAGTTTGAAGATCAGCGGGTTGCGACGCATGGTCCGCCTCTTCTGTCTTGTTCATACCGGCAACACCTTTTTCACCTGACTGGTGGCCCTCACCCTTAATCCCTCTCCCAAGTGGAGAGGGAAATTGGCCTGCTTCGCGGGCCATTCACGCCTTTTCCCTGCCGCGCGTGGAAACAGCGGATCGGGAGCAGAGGCCGAGGGATGAGAGCTTCAGTCAATGGGCGGATTCTGATGTGACAACCCTGCGGCAATCACGGCGGGGCCTCCGCCTTTCGCACCGCCTGGTGGTACAATGGCCGCTTGCATGCTCGGTCAGGCACCTTCAGGACATGTCAAGTATGGCAGCAACGCCCGAAAATAGCACGCTGGAGACCGGCGCAGCCGGCAAGTCCAATTTCATCCGCGGCATCATTGACGCGCATAACGCCAGCGGCCGCTTCGGCGGACGCGTCGCCACGCGCTTCCCGCCCGAGCCGAATGGCTACCTGCACATCGGCCACGCCAAGTCGATCTGCATCAACTTTGGCACAGCCGATGATTACGGCGGCACGACCAACCTGCGGTTCGACGATACCAACCCGACGAAAGAGGAGCAGGAGTACATTGACGCGATCATCGCCGATGTGCGCTGGCTCGGTTTCGACTGGGAAAACCTGCACTACGCCTCGGATTACTTCGAGCAACTCTATCAGTGGGCGGTGCAGCTCATTCGGCAGGGTGTGGCCTATGTGGATGACCTGAGCGCCGAAGAGATCCGCGAGAATCGCGGCACGCTGACCGAGCCGGGCAAGCCCAGCCCGTACCGTGACCGCAGCATCGCGGAGAACCTCGACCTGTTCGAGCGGATGCGGGCCGGCGAGTTCGCCAACGGCAGCCGCGTGCTGCGCGCCAAGATTGACATGAGCAGCCCGAATATCAACTTCCGCGACCCGGTGCTCTACCGCATCCTGCACGAGGAGCACCCGCGCACGGGCGACGCCTGGTGCATCTATCCGATGTACGACTGGGCGCACGGCCAGAGCGACTCCATCGAGGGCATCACGCACTCGATTTGCACGCTGGAGTTCGAGGACCACCGGCCGCTGTACGACTGGTTCGTTGACCAGCTCGGCATCCATCATCCGCAGCAGATCGAGTTCGCGCGCCTGAACCTGACCTATACCATCATGAGCAAGCGCAAGCTGATCAAGCTGGTCAAGGAGGGCCACGTGCGCGGCTGGGATGACCCGCGCATGCCGACGCTTTCCGGCCTGCGCCGCCGGGGTATCCCGCCGAAGGCCATCCGCGACTTCGTGGATATGACGGGTGTGACGAAGGCGAATGGCGTGGTTGAGATCGAGATGCTGGAGTACGCCGCGCGGCAGGAACTGAACCACAGCGCCCCGCGCCTGATGGCCGTCCTGCGCCCGATCAAGGTCGTGCTGACGAATTACCCGGAGGATCAGGTCGAGGAGTTCGAAGTTCTGATCAACCCGGAACAGCCGGAACTGGGCACGCGGATCGTCCCGTTCTCGAAGGTGCTGTATATCGAGCAGGACGATTTCATGGAGGAGCCGCCGCCGAAGTTCTTCCGGCTTTCGCCCGGCCGGGAAGTGCGCCTGCGCGGGGCGTATTTCGTGCGGTGCGACGAGGTGATCAAGGACGCGGCGGGCAACATTACCGAACTGCGCTGTACCTACGACCCGGCCACGCGCGGCGGTGATGCACCAGACGGGCGGAAGGTCAAATCCACCCTGCATTGGGTGAGCGCGGCCCATGCCCTCGAAGCTGAGGTGCGCCTGTACGAACGGCTGCTGACGGTAGCCGGCGCGGGCGAGATGGACGAGGACAAGGATTTCCTCGATTACCTCAACCCACACTCGATAGAAATCATCGAGCGCGCGTGGGTCGAGCCAAACGCACAGGGCGCAGCGCCGGAAACGCACTACCAGTTCGAGCGCATCGGCTACTTCACAGTGGACCCGGATTCGACGGCGGACAAGCTGGTCTTCAACCGCACCGTGACGCTTAAGGACGATTGGGCGAAGCTGCAGAAAACGAAGTAAGAGAAGTGCTGAGTGCTGAGTCAATAGCAGGGCTTCAACTTCCCTTGACTCAGCACTCAACACTGGTTCTTCAGCCCTTGCCGCTCCAACGGCCCGCCCGTATAATGCCGGTTCGCATAAGCGAAAAGACTGGCGCGGCACGGGCGTCTCGGTGACGTGGACGGCAGCGCACGATTATGGAGTACACATCCCATGCACGAATTGATCGCGGCGCTGCAGGCTCCCGATCGCGGTTTCCCTGAGTTCGGCCCTGGCGACACCCTCAAGGTGCACATCAAGGTGGTCGAAGGTGACCGTGAGCGTATTCAGGTCTTCCAGGGCGTCGTCATCCGGCTGCACGGCGGGCAAAATGATGCCGCGTTCACCGTTCGGCGCATCGCCTCGCACAACGTCGGCGTCGAACGCAGCTTCCTGCTTCGCAGCCCGCGCATTGACAAGATCGAAGTCGTGCGCCGCGCCAAGGTTCGCCGCGCGCAGCTTTACTACCTGCGCGAAGTGCGCGGCAAGGCTGCCCGTCTGAAGGAAAAGCGCTAACCATCTTGTATCGCCCGCTCATCGGCATCACCGCCGCGAGCTTGAGCATCAACGGCAAACCATACCATCGCGGCTACGCCCCCAATACGAGGGCCATTGCGGCGGCGGGTGGCTTGCCTGTCTATGTTCCCCCGGGGCTGGATAGCGATACGCTGCGTGAACTCTACACCCGGCTGGATGGCCTGCTGCTGCCCGGCGGCCCGGATGTGCGGCCTGACCGCTACGGTCAGGACCAGCACCCGGCGACGCAGACGATTGACGACCCGCGTGACCTGCTCGAAATCACGCTCACCCGGTGGGCCTACGATGACGATCTCCCGGTATTCGGCATTTGCCGGGGGCATCAGGTGCTCAACGTCGCGCTGGGCGGCACGCTGGTGCAGGACATCCCCTCGATGGTGGACGGCAACCTCAGCCACGATATCGCCGACGACACGCCGCGCTCGACACGGATGCACGACGTAGCGATTGACGCCGGAAGCAAGCTGTCAGGAATATTGGGGACGACGCACGTCGCGGTCAACAGCATCCACCACCAGTCGGTGATGCAGGTTGCGCCGGTAGCCCGCGTCACCGCGCAGGCACCCGATGGCGTCGTCGAGGCGATGGAAGTACCCGGCAAGCCCTTCATGCTCAGCGTGCAGTGGCACCCCGAAGACCTGTACAGCGACGACCCCGTGATGGCCCGGCTGTTCGAGGAGTTCGTAGCCGCCGCGCGCGAATACCATGAGCGGAGCGAGCGCCAAGCCAGTGCCTGATCCGGGTTTCGCAGATGGCTTCGTGGCCGTCTTCGACTCGGGTGTTGGCGGGCTGACGATCCTGCGCGAGCTGGATGCGTCGCTGCCCCACGTTCCACTGGTTTACTACGCCGACCAAAGCCACATGCCATACGGTCCGCACCCCGCCGAGGTGATTCACCCATGGGTAGAAAGCGCCGCCCGTGACCTGATTGAGCGCGGCGCAAAGGTGATTGTGCTGGCCTGCCACTCCGCCAGCGCCGCCAGCCTGTACCGCCTGCGCGACACGTTCCCCGACACGCCCTTCGTTGGCCTTGAACCAGCCGTCAAGCCGGCCGCCGAAGCCACGCACAGCGGCGTGATCGGCGTGCTGTCCACGCAAGTTACCGCCGACGGGGAGCTTTACAAGCGCGTCGTCGTTCAATACGCCAGCCATATTCGCGTCGTCACGCTCCCTGCGCCGGAACTCGTGCTGCTGGTCGAACGAGGCCAACTGGATGGCCCGGAGGCACACGACGCGGTGGCGCGGGCGCTCGAACCGCTGAATGAGGCGGGCGCTGACCAGATCGTGCTGGCCTGCACGCACTTTCCATTTCTCGAACCCATTTTGCGCCAGCACACGATGGCGGCGCTGATTGACCCCGCGCAAGGCGTGGTTCGCCAGACGGCGCGCCTACTGCCGCCCGGACTGCCGGCATCGGGCAAGCGGCTGTACCTGACCAGTGGCGACCCCCTGCGCTTGCAGGGGATGATTCAGCAGCTGCTCGGCGTTCCGTCCCCGCAGGTGCTGGCTGCCGACGCTGATTTCTGATCGTGAAGCGCAAAGGCCTGGTTCATCGCCCGGCCCCTCCTCGTCACCCGTAGCCCACCACTCGCTATTTCAGAATGTAGTACGTGCCCTTCTTGGCGCCGACCTTGAGCAGGATGCCGTGCTCGACCATATCGGCGAGGTCGAGGCGCAGCGTTTCGGCAGAGACCCCCTGGCACAGACCCCGGTATTCGCGGTTGGTGATCGAGCCGTGCTCGCGGACATACTGCAGGGCGCGCGTTTGCCGGTGATTGGTGTTGCGCACCCAC
>JAEURB010000330.1 GCA_016788435.1 Anaerolineae bacterium
ATGGTTCAGGCACGAGGCGATGCCGGATTGCCACCCCTCACCCCTTGATCCCCTCTCCCACGCACCGCGCGTAGACACAGCGGTTCGCGGGGAGAGGGGAAAACAGTGCATGCATGGGAAGTGACCAGGGCCAGGTTCGAATGTGTTCCATCCGCGTCCATTAAATACCTACCCCTGCCAGCCCCGGCCCCTCTCCACTCCGCTGCGCTGTGTGGAGAGGGGGAAATGCGTGCACGGCGTGTCTTTCTCCCCTCATTGCGCAGCGGGGAGGGGTTGCAGCGTAGGCGGACTGGGGAATGGGCTAATCCGCCGGGCCGCCGGGCAAACCGCCTGCCACGCGTTATGCTTAGGGCAGATTATCCAACGTATTGGAGAGCGCCGAATGGCCGCCGAACCGCGCTTTCACGTCCTGATCACCGACTATGCCTGGGATGCGCTCGATATTGAGCGGACGGTACTGGCCCCCGCCGGCGCAGAACTGCTGGTTGCAGAAACCGGAGACGAGGCCGAACTGATCGCGCTGGCCGCGCAGGCAGACGCCATCCTCACCAACTGGAAAACCGTGAGTGCGGCCGTGCTGGATGCCGCGCCGCGCTGCCGCATCGTCAGCCGCTACGGCGTGGGCATAGACAATATCGCCGTCGGGCGCGCCACCGAGCTGGGCATCCTCGTCACCAACGTGCCCGATTACTGCGTTGAGGAAGTGTCGGATCACGCGCTGGCGCTGCTGCTGGCCTGTGCGCGCAGCATTCCCTTGTATGACCGGGGCACGCAGGCCGGGCGCTGGGATTTGCCGTCGGGCAAGCCGCTGTACCGGATGCGCGGCCGCACGCTGGGCATCATCGGCAGCGGGCGGATCGGCCTGGCGCTGGCCGCCAAGGCGCACGGCATCGGCCTGCGCGTGCTGGCCACCAGCCCGCGCGTCGAGGAAGGCGAGCGGGATGGCGTCACCTTCACGCGCAACCTGACGTGGCTGCTTTCGGAAGCGGATTATGTTTCGCTGCATGTGCCACTGACGGCCGAAACGCGCGGGCTGGTGGACGCGGCCTTTCTGCGCCAGATGCGGCCGGGCGCGTTCCTGATCAACACGGCACGCGGCGCGGTGGTTGACGAACTGGCGCTGGCCGAGGCGCTGGGAGCGGGCGTCATTCGCGGCGCGGCCCTCGATGTGCTGAGCGCCGAGCCGCCGCCCGCCGATCATCCGCTGCTCGGCTTGCCCAACTGCCTGATCACGCCGCACTGCGCCTTCACCTCGGTCGAGTCGCTCGAAGAATTGCAGCAGCGCGCGGCGCAGCATGTGGTGCTGGCGCTGAGGGGCGAACTGCCGCCGCACATCGTCAACCCGGCCGTGCTGGACGCGGAGCATTTAAGGGTATGGGCGGATTGAAGGGAAGTTGAAAGTTGAAGGTTGAAAGTTGAAAGCAGAAGCTACGGGAAGCCCCGCCTGCCTAACCCCGCGCTGCTGTGCGCAATCGGGCGATGCATTCGCGCAGCACACCGGCCCAGAATCCCGCGCCCCAACTCAGGTGCATGGTGGCGAAGATGGCCGGCAGCCGGGGCAGCAACGGCCAACCCGACCGCGAAGCGGTGTGCAGCGAGGCCAGCAGGGTCGCGGCGGCATAGGCGAACAGCAACAGCCCGAACAGGGCGCGGATCGGACGGCTGACGAGCGCGAGCGGCCCGCCAAGCGCCAGCGCCGCCACCAACGCGGGCGCGGCCAACTGGCGCGGGCGCAATGAGCCGGGGTGCGCCGCCAGCGTTTTGACCTTCGACTGGCCGTAGCGCCGGTACTGGCGGGCCAGCGCGCCCAGCGTCTGCCGCCCGTAATACGTCGAGCGGATGGCGGACGTCAGGTAGATTTGCCCGCCCGCCCGCCGGATGCGAACGTTCAATTCGTAGTCCTCGTTGACGCCGACGTGTTCGTTGTAGCCACCGACCCGTTCGAAGACCCAGCGCGGCCACGCGCCGAGATAGACCGTGTCAGTGAAGGCGGCCGTCTGGCGCACGTGAAAGGCGCTCGGCACGGCGAAAGGGGATGCTCCGGCGGCGGCAATCGCCTTACCCATCGGCGTCATGCCAGCCGAGAGCATCGGGCCGCCCACGTTCCACGCACCGGTTTCGCGTAGAGCTTCCACACAGGCGCGCACGTAATCCGGCGCGATGATGGTGTGGCCGTCCACCCGCACCAGCACATCGCCCTGCGCCTCACGGATGAGCAGGTTCAGCCCGGCGGCCTGAATACGCGCGAGGTTGGGGACGATACGCACGCTCTCCCCGCCCGGCAGCGCACGGATGAGATCGGGCGTGCCATCGTCGCTTTCCCCATCGGCGACGAGGATTTCCAGACGGTCGGCCGGATAGTCCTGCGCCAGCACCGCACCCAGACAGCGAGCGATGAACGCCGCCTCATTGCGGATGGGGAGGAGAAGGGAGACGAGGGGGAGGGAATCAGTCACAGCGCGGGCTTCCAATTCCAGCCAACCCCGCACGCCCGCCAGTGCGAAATTGAGCGCGCACGATCCACTGGCCACCAAAGAAGGGCATACAGGCCATGAAAGAAGCTGATTGCGCCGCGCAAAATCAGCGACTGCCAGGGCGGCTGATAGCGGATGAAGTAGGTGAGCATTCCTTTGCGGTGTTCGGCCAGCCTCCAGCCGGACAAATCCTGCGATTGATTCAGGTGGATGACCTCGGCCTCGCCCACCAGCGCGGCGTTCCAGCCCTTCTCGCGCAGGCGGCGCTGCCAGCCGAATTCCTCGCCATACATCAGCGTATCCTCATCCATCAACCCGGCCTGCTGAATCGCCTCCCTGCGAACCACCATGCACACCCCAACTACGACGGGCACGATGCGCGTTTCCGTGCTGCTATTCAGCGATTCAGCCTTGGTTCTCCCCTCAAATAAACGGCGCAATCCGCTGTCGCTTTTGGTGAACCGTGATAATCCGCTGACGTGGAACAACATGCGCGGCAACGTAGGGTCGCTGAACGCCGAAACCTGCGGTGTGCCGTCCGGATTGCGCACGACCGGTCCAACGATGCCGCAGGCCGGGTGTTGGCCCAGATAATCCAGCATCCGATCCAGCGCGCCAGGCTGAAGCAGCGCGTCGTCATTGAGGAGCGCGATGAACGATGTATCCGCCTCCCGCATCACAGCGTTGTGATTGGCCGCAAAGCCCTTCGGAGTTGGGTTGACGACCAACCGAACAGCAGGATATGCGGCTGAAAGCGCGTCAGTCTGCTCCGCATTGCCCCGATTGATGGTCACCACCACGCGAATCACGCGCGTCATGTTCGAAAACACGCAATCCAGCGCCTGCCCGATGTGGGAGAAGTCGTCGTGGACGATCAGGCTGAGGGTGACCATGAACGCAGGCAGTCCGCTTTGTGATGGTTCAGGAGTCGCCATCTCGGATCCGCCGCTGTTACGGCGCACGCCTTAACCAAATCCGAAAATTCAGATCCAGGTTACGCAAAGCGATTCGAAGCCGGGCAGGAACATATCTCCGGGCCAGCGGCTTGATTCGCTGGCTCCAGTGGTCAGGTTTCACTGTGAATGACCAGCGCGGCAAAGTGAGATCATCTGGTACAGGAGGCCGGAATGGTGCAGCGCTAATGTCGGACAACCAGGACTCCTGTGCCTGTTCGATACTATTCCGACTCCGGGCGAGAGTAACTGCGTTATGGCGAATAGTCTCGATCAGGGCCGGGTTATCGATTAAGCGCCGTATAGCCGCTACCCATGAACCCGGTTCACCACTCACCAGAAGTCCCGTTTCACCATCCTTGACGCTGGGCCAGTAGACGGGACTGTCCTGATAGATCCCCGCTGCACCGGCCGCCGCGTAATCGCGGAACTTCGTGTCTGTCTTGCTATCGTGGTGCGCATCACGAAGGATAGGCGCCAGCCCAATTGCGTAGCCGAACCGAGTGAATTCGCTAAACCACAGGGAGTAATTGTCATCAAAGCGCCTAAAGACCACTTTGGGATGCCGCTTCAAATCGCCGGGATCTGCGCCCATGATATGCAGCCGAAGCGGCATGTCAGGCAGGTTGACTAATTCAACAAGGTCGCTTCGCATCTGATCAAAAAGCGGGTCGCCCGCGCTTCGGCTGGTCGGATACACAATATGGACAAGGCCGGGCGAGAGTTCCGGCAAGGTATCAGGAACCAGTGACCAGTCCACAGCGGCCCGGGCCAGTGTGATGCTTGAGTTGAACGGGGCGACGATCTCCCGTAATCGAGGTGAATGGACGCGCACGCGCTGAGCGTTACGCAGCATCCATTCAAGCATCTCCTGCCGCACTGGATGATTGTGATAGGCACTGTGAGCTTGTCCAGCGGGGACCTCCCACAAATTATCATCCAAGTCGTACAACCATGGAATTCCGAGCGATTGAGCAAATCCGAAGATCGCACGGCTGTTCAATTCCATATTTCTACATGCAACCAACACGTCGGCTGATACAACTGTCTGGGGATTGACCAATCCCTCCGTAGTGACCGTCAGGGAGATTGCCCCTTGTTCCTCAAGTTCGCGCAACGGCCTCACAACGTTGATCTGACTGGATCCAGTCAATACCGGCACTATAACGACCACGTGCTTCATGCTTGGGCCTTCGTTTAGTGAAGAAGTTGTGTAAATCTGCCGAGCGCAGCACATCACTTGCTATGTGGCCTGGCCGCGCCGATGCTGGTGGATTCCTGCCTCGGTACGCCGTTCACGCGGATATTGACCGGCAGCTACAAACGCCTGCGCGGGGTGGACCTGTTCGCGCCCTAACCCCGCCCCAGCCCCGCCGCCCACTCATGCGCCAGCAGCCCGTAGAAGACCATATCGAAGCGCTGGCCGTCGCGGTGCAGGAACTCGCGCATGATGCCTTCGCGCACGAAGCCGAGCCGCTCGTACAAACGTATCGCGCGTTCGTTGTAGCTGAATACGGTCAGTTGGATGCGGTGCAGGTTTAACTCGTGAAAGGCGAAGCGCAGCATCAGTTCCACCGCCTCGCCGCCGTAGCCCTGCCCGCGATAGGCTGCCTCACCGATGCCGATATCCAGCCACGCCACCCGGCTCGGCCACAGAATATCATCGAGTGCGATCAGGCCGATCAGGTCTTCTGTGTGATGCAGACGGATACCGAAGCGAAAAGCCGTCTCGGACTTATCGGCCGCGGTCAGGAAGTCGTGCAGGCGGGCTGCCGGGCGCGGGAAGGCGGCGCTGGCGTCGAAGTGGCGCATGAACTCGCTGTCCTCATACCAGCGCTCGACCGTCGCGCTGTCATCCGGGCGCAGCGCGGTGAGGCGAAGGCGCGGACTGCTGAACAGATTGCCCGCGTAGAGGGGCGAATCGCTCATTCGGCCGCAGCGGGAAAGGCATGCGCCAGCGCTTCGGGCAGCACACTGCGGAAGCCGACCAGCCCATGCCCGCTGCCGATTTCGACGAAGGAATAGTCGAGGTCACGGCGCAGCGACAGGCGCTCGCGCAAGGCCAGCGCCGGTTTCAGGAAGCGGCCCTTCGCCTCGTAGCGGCCGACGGACTGGAAGATCCGCGCCGGCAGATCGGGCGCAGACTCCAGGCGGGAGACCAGTTCGCGCAGCGCATCCTGGCCCGCCCCACGGCCCAGCGGCGGCGACACCATGACGAGGCGCGAGAAGACGGCCGGCGAACGCAGCGCGGCATGAGCCGCCGCCACCCCGCCGAGGTCTACGCCGCCGATGCCCACCCGCGCCGCATCCACCGCGTAGTTGGTTTGCAGGAAGGGCAGCAGCTCGGCGAGCAGGAAGCTGCTCGTGCGCTCGCTGGCCGTATATTCGCGCATCCGCTCGTCCTGCGCGCCGCTCTGCACCATCGCGATCAGCGTGGGCTGCATCCGGCCGTGCTTGACCAGCGCATCGGCAATGGCGGGCGCTTGCAGCGGGCCAACCGCCCACTGGCCGTCGAGCAGGATCAACAGCGGATATGGTTCAGCGCTGGTTTCGTAGCCGGGCGGCGTATAGACCCACACACGGCGGTCCAGGAAGCCGATCTCCTGGCTGCCGAGCGTATGTTCGTAAACGTGGCCGCGCCGCACCGCCTGAAAGCTCGTCCAGTCGGGGAACGGCCGCGCCTCGGGCATCCGCAGTACCGACACGTTCATCTGGGCGGTTTCCATCCGGCGCGGATTGAGCGCGTCAGTACCCCAATGCAGCGCCACGCGCCCGGCCAGGTCCATTTCGCGGGCCAGCGGCGTACCGGGGTCATCGAGCGCCAGCATGTAGTCG
>JAEURB010000250.1 GCA_016788435.1 Anaerolineae bacterium
GTTCTATACGCCGCCGGGCGGCGCGCCGGTGTTTGTGCCGGGTATGCACTGGTTGTCCGTGGTGGTGAGCGGTCTGAAAGGCGTGCCGGTGCTGGCCAAACAGCAGTGGTGGACGAGCCGGGGAGAGCAGGCCAGCGACCGCGCTCAAGTGAGCCGGCAGGTGTTGGAGCGGTGTGCAACGGCGTGGGGACCGCGCGTGGTGCACGTCTTCGACCGGGGTTTCGCCAACGGCCCGTGGTTAGGCGCACTACTCAGTCATTCGCTGCTGTTTGTGATGCGCTGGAAGACCCAGTACCACCTGCAGGATGCGCAGGGCAAACGCCCGGCCTGGCACATGACGCGCGGCAAACGCTCGCACAGTCACCGCCTGATTGATGACGTTCGCCGCCGCTGCCAGCGCAAGACCGGCATGGTGTTCGTCCCTGTGACCCATCCCGACTATCCTGACGTTCCGCTGACCCTGGTCGTTTCCCGTCCCGGCAAAGGACGCACTCCGTGGTACCTGCTGACCAATCTCCCCATCCTCACGCCCGATGACGCCTGGTCTGGCATCTTCATCTATGCCCGGCGCTGGCAGATTGAACTGACCTTCCGCTTCGCCAAAACCGAACTGGCCATGGAAAGTCCACGTCTTTGGGCCTGGGACAACCGCCTCAAACTCCTCGCCATGGTCTCGCTCGTCTACGCTTTCCTGCTCTCGCTGTGGGCTTCATCCCCACACGACTTGTCTGACTGGTTACTTCGTGCCTTCTGTCCCCGCACAGGCAAGCGGCACCGCGAAGTCGCGATGCCGCTCTACCGCTTACGCCTTGCCTTGAGCCGCCTTTGGCTCTCCTACCCTGACCCCATCCCTTACCTCTTCAATTAAGTTCGGGATGAGTCATGTTCTGATTCATGGATCGTGTTGGCGCGCTTACCCGCGCTTTACTGCGGCATCGCCCCAGGCATAGGCGGCAGGTTGGGGTACTGCTTGTTGCGCGACCTGGCGAAACCCTCGGTCGGCGGCATGTATTCCTGCGGGTCGGCAAACGGATCTTCAGGCTCCATGCCCTCTAACTCCTCCGGGTTGAAGGCGCGCTGTTCAGCGCCCGGCTCCAACTCAGCCTCCGGCGGCAGGATATCTTCGGGTTCGGGGGTATTCGGCGTATCCGTCACGTTTTCTTCTCCTCGTCATACTCACAGAGAATGCTTCCGGCCGTTCACTTCCGGGGCGGGTTTTGGCTGGCGGGTGGGTGCGCAGGCTGGTCGAACACGTTCTGCGAAGTCCGCTGCTGCCATGTCCGCAGGTCATCGCGGGTTTCCGGCTGCATCGTCACCGGGTCCACCGCACCTTCCACGTCTTCCGGCAGCAGGTCTTCCGGTTCGAGGTCTTCCGGCGTTGGAGTGGGCTGGTCGGTCATGCCATCGTCTCCGTTCGCTAGTCGTTGACCAGATGCGGCGCATTGGAGTTGGGCGGCACATGCGGGTTGCCGAAGAAGCTCTCGGCGGAGTTTCCCTCACGGGCGTGCTCGGCTTCTTCCGTCAGAGACTGCGGCACGACAGGATCAATTTCGCCTTCCACATCCTCTGGCAGCAGGTCCTCTGGTTCGAGGTCTTCCGGGATCGAGGTGGGCTGGTCGGTCATGGCGCGTTCTCCTGTTACGAACACCACCACTATTGTAGCATAGCTGGCCCGCGCTTAAGGGAAAGCGCATCAAAACGTGGTCATTGCCTGATGCCCTTATCCTTGGCCTCTTCTCCCAAGCCGCTGTATCTACGCGCAATGGGGCGCATTGGTGAATAGCTAGCGAAGCGGACTAAGGGTCAGGGCCACGCGGGTGATTTGCTGCGTTTGCCCTGCCTGCGCCCGCAGGGCTGTTGCAAAGTCAGGCACGAAGCCCCAACAAGGTGGCTTCAGCCCCTTGCTTGAAGCGGCAGCGGGCTTATGGTGACTAACCAACTTGCGTCCATCCAGTCCACCATACTTTCTCCCCAAACACGCTAATCTGTCCTATGCTGCTGACTGTGCGCTTGCCTCACAGCGCATCCGTTGTCCGCAATTCTGTCCGGCTGTCCGGCCGGTTTTTCCCTCACGATCTGTCCGGCTTCTTTTATTCTGTCCGGCCGTCCGGCTTTGTAACAGGTTCGCTAACTGCCTGGTGCATTTCTCCCCCACAGCCTGTGTTCGGAGAGGGGGTTGGGGGGTGAGGTTGCATTTGGGCCGGTGTAGCGTGCGCTCGTGAGCGCACCGGCCATCCGACTTTGCAACAGCCCTGCTGTGCCCGAGCTTCCTGCTTCGCGAAAAATGACTGGCACGTTATACTGGCGCACCCGGCGTTGGCACGCATACGCTAACAGGATGGACGTTTTGAACCCGGCTCCTCATGTGACTTCCCTCACCATTTATCCGGTCAAGTCCTGCGCGGGCGTCGCACTCGACCATGTGACGATTGGCCGCACCGGGCCGGAGCTCGACCGCCGCTGGATGATCGTGGCCGACGATGACGGCGAGATGCTGGCAGTGACGCAGCGCGAGATGCCGAAGCTGGCGCTCGCCCAGCCGTCCATCAGCGGCGGTGAATTGATCCTGCGCGCCCCCGGCATGAGTTCGCTCCGCCTGCTCATCGAGGACGACCGGCCAGCTAACCGGTCCGTCCTGCTGCGGGCCGATGCGCTGCTAGTGATTGACGAAGGGCTGGAGGCCGCCGAATGGTTTGGTGACCTGCTCGAAGCGGAGGTGCGGTTGGTGCGCCTGCCCGAAGCGGCTGGCCGCCGCGTCAATCCGAAGTACGCGCCCAAAGTGGCCTACACCAGCCTGACCGATGGGTATCCGGTGCTGCTGCTGTCCAGCGCCTCGCTCGACGACCTGAATCACCGGCTGCACGCGCAGGGCAAGCCGGCCGTCGAAATGCGCCGCTTCCGCCCCACCATTGTCGTCAGTGGTGTGCCCGCCTATGCTGAGGATGAGTGGCGGCATATCCGGCTGGGGGATATTCCGTTCGATGTGGTCAAGCCGTGCGCCCGCTGTGTGATGACGACTGTAGACCCAGCGCGCGGGGAAGTGGTTGACCCGCTCGAACCGCTGGCCACCCTCGCCACCTACCGCCGCGTCGAAGGCAAGGTGATGTTCGCGCAGAATCTGGTTCATCGCGCGACGGGCGTTCTGAGCGTGGGTGACGAGTTAACGGTGCTGGAGTAGGAATCGCGCTCAGGCGGGAAAAATCGCTGCCGGTTTCACCCCCCTTCCGCCGCCATTCAACCGCCCCGAACGGCTATTACGCTGCCTGCGACTGCGCGTAATACGGCCCGTCACCTTTCTAATCTGCCTGCTCTTGCGTTGGGCAATTCAGATGATACATTAGGCGGCATTGAGAAGGTGGCCAATCCGGCATTCGCTGTACAGCGCTGGCAGGGTGGCCTCGCTTTCCGGCAGGTTCGCTCGGGTGGATTATTTCGGGAACAACGCCACCGGAACGTGGCAGAGGACAGATCATGGGAAATCAGCTTGGCCGTCGTGAGTTTCTGAAAATGGCAGGCGCAGCAGCCGGCGCGACTGCCGCCGCCGCCGCGACAGGCGGACGGGTGTTCGCCTCTGGCAATTCCGGTCTGCCCCAGCAGGACACCACCCCTGAGGTGACGCCGCCCGCTGAACTCGCTTACTGGCAAACGATGGACCTGCATCACGAAGACGGCGTCAGGATCTATCTCGATAACGTCGGCAAAGACCCGACCTTCTGGGACAACAAGATGCCGTTCGAGATGGACGGCGATGTCAAGGTCTTCAACATCGTCTGCCAGGAGATTGACTGGGATACCGGCGGCGGTATGCTCTTCCCGGCGATGGCCTACAACGGCACGGTACCCGGCCCAGAGATTCGCGTCACCGAGGGCGAAGTGGTGCGCCTGGTCGTTCGCAACGAGATGAACCAAAGCACGGCGATTCATCCGCACGGCATCCTGCTCCCTAACTCGCAGGACGGCGTTCCCTACATCACCCAGCCGCCGATCACTCCCGGCAGCGAGTTCATCTACGAATTCACCGCGCCGAACCCCGGTTCGCACATGTATCACTCGCATCACAACTCCGCCGAACAGGTCACGCGTGGTTTGCTCGGCCCGTTCGTGATTGAGCCGCTCGACACATCCCGCGAGCCAGTGGTGAGCGCCGAATACAACATGATTCTCAACGACTCGGCGCTCGGCTTCACCCTCAATGGCAAGGGCTTCCCGTACACGCAGCCGATCATCGCCAAACTGGGCGACAAGATCCGCGTGCGGTACTATAATGAAGGCCTGATGATCCACCCGATGCATCTGCATGGCATTCCGCAAACCGTCTTCGCCAAGGATGGTTTCCATCTGCCGGTGCCGTACCTGGTGGACACGCTCAACATTGCCCCCGGCGAACGCTACGACGTGCTGATTGATTGCGATAACCCGGGCGTATGGGCGTTCCACTGTCACATCCTGAGTCACGCCGAAGGGCCGGACGGGATGTTCGGAATGGTCACCACGCTCATCGTGCAGGAGTAGGAACCGAGGAGAAGGGCTGGAATGAGCCAGCAGAAACCCCAGCGGAATGACGACCAGAGCATCATCGCCGTCGCGGTCCTGTTCGGGATCATCATCGTCGTGCTGTTTCTGGTCTTCCTGAATCAACCGGTGCCGCAGATCGCGCCGACGCCCACACCCACCGTCGTGGTGGTTGAGCCAACGCCCGAAGCGACACCCGAAAGCACCCCGCCACCCACCGGCGGCCAGACGGCTTCCTACACGGCCGAGCAGGTAGCCGCCGGGCAGCGCATCTATGGTGGACTGTGCTTCGCCTGCCACGCCCAGGGTGGTGTGGGCATTACCGGCCTCGGCAAACCGCTCGTCAACAGCGAGTTTGTTGACGGGTTGACCGACGCCGAGCTGGTTGCTTTCCTCGAAGTCGGCCGCCAACCCACCGATCCGCTCAACACGACCGGGCAGTTGATGCCGGCCAGGGGCGGCAACCCGGCGCTGACGGAAGAAGATCTGTACAACGTCACGGCCTATCTGCGCAGCCTGAACGGCGCGCCTGTCAGCGGTGGTGCAGCCACGCCTGCGCCAGATCCCAACGTGACGCCCACCGCCCAGCGCGTGCCGAGCGACGCCTCGAACTGGACGCCGCCGGTGCTGGGTGGCGGGGCCGAAGCCACCACCGACCCGGCTGCGCAGCCGGAAGCCACCGCTGAGCCGGCGGCGGACGAGGGCGCGCGGTTGTATGCCTGGTCGTGCGCTGCCTGTCATGGCGCGGCGGGCGAGGGCGTGGATGGCCAGGCGGTGCTGGTGGGCGCAGAGCTTGACTGGGACGCCTTTGTGACCGAAATCACGACCCCGTCAGCGGTCACGCCTGCCTCGACGGTCTTCGCGCATCCGTACCGTGGCGGCGTACCTGAACTGACCGACGAGCAGATCGCGGCCATCGTCGCGTTCACGCAGGGCCTTGGCAGCTAGCCCGATCAGACAACGCATCCCGCTGAAAGGCCGGCCTTGCCCGGCCTTTTTCTTTGCCTGGCGAACCTTGCCCCCGCCCCCCGACTCCGCTTGGCCAATGATGCGCATTTCGTAGGGTGCGCTCGTGAGCGCACCGGCCTTCCACGTTCCTTGCCGGGCCGCGCTCCGCTTTTCTCCCCCTCTCGCTTTTCGGAGAGGGGGTTGGGGGGGTGAGGTTCGGTTCGGGCTATCCCACTGCTATTGGCCGATGATGCCCTGTTCGGTCAGCCAATCGAGGATCGTGGGGAGCAGGTCGGGGGTGAACTCGGCCGGTAGTGCGGCGTACTCCTGCACGGCCCCGGTGCTGGCCGCCTGGAACAGATGATTCGCGCCGGGCAGCACGACCACCGTCCCATCCTCGTTGCCCGCTTCGGCCAAAGCCGCTTCCATCGGCCCGGCATTCTGGGCAGCATCCACCTGCACGTCGAGCGTCCCGAACAGTCCCAGCACCGGCACGCTCGTCTGCGCCCAGAAATCGGCCGGGTTCAGGCGCAGGAAGTTGAGCATCCACGGCGTGAATTGAGTCAGCATCGCCTGCACGCTCAGATTGGCGAAGCGTTCGGCCGAGCCGTACTGAGCCTGCATCGCGGACGTCATTTCGGCGTAGGCTTCGGTCGCCACCTCGCGCACATACTGTTCGGCCTCGTCCAGCTTGCCGTTCAGCACCAGCGGGAAGAGATGGTCAAGCAGCGACACCTGCAGGTCAATGTCTTCCTGCGGCGCGTTGACGGCCTGCATGAGACGCCGGTTCTGCTGCAACAGCAGGTCCGTGCCCGGCACCGACGGCCCGGCCAGCGAGATGATGAAGGC
>JAEURB010000370.1 GCA_016788435.1 Anaerolineae bacterium
TCATCTACCGCGACACCGGCGAAGTGCTGCTCGGCGCGCAGGTGATCAACGAGCTGTGGAAGGCGACCGGCGGCGAGGCCATCACGGTCAGCGACGTCGGACAGCACCAGATGCTGGAAGCCCAGTACTACCCGCATGTGCGCCCGCACACGTTGATTTCGAGCGGCGGGCTCGGCACGATGGGCTTCGGCCTGCCGGCGGCCATCGGCGCCAAGTTCGGCAAACCGGACGAAGAAGTGTGGGCCATCGTCGGTGACGGCGGCTTCCAGATGACGCTGTGCGAGCTGGCGACGGCCGTGCAGGAGAACGTGGATATCAACATCGCCGTCGTCAACAACCAGTACCTCGGCATGGTGCGCCAGTGGCAGGAGTTCTTCTACGAGGAACGCTACCAGGCGACGCCCATGATCACGCCGGATTTTGTCAAGCTGGCCGATGCCTACGGCATTCCTGCCATGCGTGTGACGTCGCGTGACCAGGTGGCGGCGTCGGTGGCCTTCGCCCGCAGCGTCAAAGGCCCTGTGCTCATCGAGTACGTGGTCGAGAAGGAAGAGGTCGTCTATCCGATGGTGCCGGCGGGCGCTGACTTGCACAATATGATCCGCCGCCCGAAACCCGGTGAGGAGAACTAGATCATGGCCGAGATGCAGTCGAAGAAGCACATTCTGGTGGCGCTGGTCGAGAACAAGCCTGGCGTCCTGAACCGCGTCGCCAACCTGTTCCGCCGCCGGAACTTCAACATTGATAGCCTGAACGTGGGCCGAACGCATCGCCCGTATATCTCGCGCCTGACCGTTGTGGTGGATGCCACGCGGGGTGACGCTTACCGCATCGCCGCCAACCTGCTCAAGTTGATCAATGTGATTGACGTGGCGACGGTGAGTAATGAACCGCACATCAGCCGCGATCTGGCGCTGATCAAGGTGCGCGCCAACGATGCGACGTCGCGCAACACGCTCACGCTGATCTGCGAACACTACCCGGCCCGCATTGTGGACATCGGCCCGGAAGTGGCCATCGTCGAAATCACTTCGACGGCCGACCAGGTCGAAGCGCTGATCGGTGAACTCGAACCGCTCGGCATCGTCGAACTGGTGCGAACGGGTATCGTGGCGATGGGGCGCGGCATTCGCATCCTCGACACCCAGTACGAGCCGGTTGTGCCGGTGACAGCGACTAATGGCGCAGGCGCGAGTTACGGCGTGTACAGCGTGTAAACCTCACGCCCCGGCCCCCTCTCCACCTCGGAGAGGGGGAACCGAACACCCGCACACCATGCGTTTCTCCCCTCTCCAGAATGGAGAGGGGTCGGGGGTGAGGTTAGCAGTCTTCTGGGCATCCGACAGGGCGCTTCAGCTTTTCGCCCGAACGAACAGTATCCACAAAGGGAGAGAGTATCTTGGCCACGATGTACTACGATAACGACGCAGACCTGAGCCTGCTCGAGGGCAAGACGATTGCCGTCATCGGCTATGGCAGCCAGGGCCACGCGCACGCGCAGAACTCCCGCGATAACGGGTGCAAGGTGATCATCGGCTTGCATGAGGGCAGTTCACGCAGCAAGCCGAAGGCCGAAGCGGATGGTTTCGAGGTCTACTCGGTGGCCGAGGCGACCGCCAAGGCCGATATCGTCATGGTGCTGATCCACGACACGATCCAGGGTGCGGTCTACGCCGAGTCCATCGGCCCGAACCTGAAGCCCGGCTCGATGCTGATGTTCGCGCACGGTTTCAACATTCACTTCGGCCAAATCGTACCTCCGGCCAGCGTGGATGTGGCGATGGTCGCGCCCAAGGCTCCCGGCCACCGCGTACGCGAGGTCTTCACTGAAGGCGGTGGCACGCCGGGCCTGCTGGCCGTCGAGCAGGATGCGACCGGCCACGCCCGCGCACTCGCACTGGCCTACGCCCGCGCTATCGGCTGCACACGCGCCGGCGTCATCGAAACGACCTTCAAGGAAGAGACGGAAACCGACCTGTTCGGCGAGCAGGCCGTGCTGTGCGGCGGCGTGACGGCCCTCGTGCGCTCGGCCTTCGAAACGTTGGTCAAGGCCGGCTACCAGCCCGAAGTCGCGTACTTCGAATGCATGCACGAACTCAAGCTGATTGTGGACCTGATGTACCAGGGCGGCCTGAGCTACATGTGGTACAGCGTGAGTGACACGGCCGAGTACGGCGGCTACGTGGTAGGCGACCATATTGAGGCCGACGTGAAGGAATACCACGCCGAAGTGCTGCACAACATTCAGGATGGCTCGTTTGCGAAGCAGTGGATCGCCGAGTTCCAGAGCGGCTCGCCGAACTTCAGGCAGCGCCGCGACCGCGAACACGACCTGCTGATCGAGGATGTCGGCGCACGCCTTCGCTCGATGATGCCGTTCGTCAATCCGAAGCAGATCAAGCAGCAATCGTAGGTTCAGAGATTGGGTATGTCCGCCGTCAGCGTTCACCGTGAACACGACCTGATGAGCTTCGCGCGGCAGGTAATGCCGTTTCTGATGCTGCGCGAGGCTCAACACAACATTATGCTCGGCCTGTTCGCGGTGCTGCAGGCCCGCCCGCCTGAAGCGCATCCAGTTCTGGCGTGGGCGGAGCGTGATGGTGAGGTGGTGGGGGCGGCCATGCGAACGCCGCCCCGCTGGACACTGCTGGCGCATGGCAGCGAACCTGACGCGATTGACGCGCTGGCGGTTGCGCTCGTCGCCGATGACGCGCAGATGCCCGGCGTGCTGTCAGGGGCGGTTGAAGCGGCAGCCTTTGCCGCCAGTTGGACGCGCCTGACTGGGCGAACGGGCGAAATCGGCCATCACGAGCGCCTGTACCGCCTGGATGCGGTAAACCCGGCGCGGCCGGTAGCGGGACGCCTGCGCGACATCACCGAGGCCGATCTCGGCCTGGTGACGGACTGGTGGCAGGCGTTCGCCAACGAGGCGATTGAGCCAACCACCCGTGAGCAGGCGGCGCAGGCCGTTCATCTGCGCTACGGTGTGGACCCGATGGTGGCCGGCCTCCGGTTGTGGGAAGTGGATGGCGTGCCCGTTTCGCTGGTGGGCTACACCGGCCCGACGCCGCACGGTATTCGCGTGGGGCCGGTTTATACTCCGCCTGAGCATCGGGGACGCGGCTATGCGTCGGCAGCGGTGGCCGAAATCAGCCAGTTGCTGCTCGACCAGGGTTTTGCGTTCGTCACGCTCTTTACAGACCTGGCGAACCCGACTTCGAACCGGATCTATCAGGCGGTTGGCTACCAGCCGGTGTGCGACGTGGACGAGATTCGCTTCGTCTCGAAGTGAGAGAAGAACCATGTATTGGAGAGGGGGTGATCCTTTTGACCGAGGATGGTCTTGCTGACCTTCAAAGCCGCGACCGATGCAGCATGGAGCACACAGAAAGGATTGCTCTCTCATGGCCCGACGTTCGGTAGACGACAATGTAGTCCTGTTCTTCGATACCACCCTGCGCGACGGTGAACAAAGCCCGGGCGCAACGCTGAGCAGCGCCGAAAAGCTGGAAATCGCCCGCCAACTGGCCAAGCTCGGCGTGGATATCATCGAGGCCGGGTTTCCCGCCGCTTCGCCCGATGACCTGGCCGCTGTGCAGCGCATCGCCGCTGAAGTGGGCACGGTGGATGGCCCGACGATTTGCGGCCTCGCCCGCGCCGTCGAAAAAGACATCCTCGCCTGCTGGGAAGGCGTCAAGGGCGCTGCCTGGCCGCGTATCCATACCTTTCTCGGCACGTCCGACATTCACCTGCAGTACCAAACCGGCCTGACGCGGCCGCAGGCTCTCGAACGGGTGCGTGAGGCAGTGACGCTGGCGCGCAGCCTGTGTGACGATGTCGAGTTCAGCCCGATGGACGCTGGCCGCACCGACCCGGACTTTCTGGTCGAGGTGTGCGCGCTGGCGGTGGCCTGTGGCGCGACCACGCTCAACATTCCGGACACGGTCGGCTACGTCACCCCGCAGGAATGGCATGATACCATTGCCATGCTGATCGCTCGCACGCCGGGAGCGGGGCCCGGCAGCGGTGTGGTCTGGTCGGTGCACTGCCACAACGACCTCGGGCTGGCGACGGCTAACACGCTGGCCGGTATCGTGGCTGGCGCGCGGCAGGCCGAAGTGACCATTAACGGCATCGGCGAGCGCGCGGGCAACACCAGTCTCGAAGAAGTGGTGATGGCCCTGCACACGCGCCCTCAGCACTATAATCTGACGACGCAAATCAACGCGAAAGAACTGGTGAAAACCAGCCGCCTCGTGAGCAACTACACGGGCATGCTGGTGCAGCCGAACAAGGCGATTGTTGGCGCGAATGCCTTTGCCCACGAGGCCGGTATTCACCAGGACGGAATCCTCAAGAATGCCAGCACCTATGAAATCATGACACCAGAGAGCGTGGGCTGGACGCAAAGCCGCCTGGTGTTGGGCAAGCACAGCGGGCGGCATGCCCTGAAGGTGCGCCTGACCGAGCTGGGTTACGACCTCGAAAAGGAACAGTTGCAGGTCGTGTTCGAACGCTTCAAAGCACTGGCCGATGCTAAGAAGACGGTGACCGACGCTGACCTCGAGGCCCTGATGACCGACGAGCTTCTACGGCCGGAGGAGTTTTTTCGCCTCCTGGATATCCAGGTGACGTGCGGCACGATGGGCATGCCTACCGCGACCACCAAGGTAGCTAACATGGACGAGGAGAGCGTGATCCATGCGGCGGTCGGCACCGGGCCGGTGGATGCCTGCTTCCGGGCAATTGATGCGGTGGTGCAGTGCCCTAACCGCCTGATCGAGTACAACGTCCACAGCGTGACCGAGGGCATTGACGCGCTGGGCGAGGTGACGGTTCGCATTGCCGACACCGAAAGCGGCCGTTCGTTCGGCGGCTACGGCGCGGACGACGATATTATCGTGGCCAGCGTCAAGGCCTATCTGGCGGCGCTCAACCGCATGATTGCCGGGCTGGGCCTCGGCCGCGTCAAGCCAGAAGGCGAACCCGCCACGGTCGCCATCAGCGGGCAGGACTAGACACATGGAGTCGGACGTCAAGGCGGCTGTTCAGCAGCAATTCGGTGCGGTGGCGGAAAACTACCGCACCAGCACCGTTCATGCCCAGGGTGAAGACCTTGCGTGGCTGGTGGCGACAGCTCAACTCACCGGCGTCGAGCGCGTGCTCGATGCCGGTTGCGGAGCGGGGCACGCCAGCTTAGCGGTCGCACCCTTTGCAGCCGAGGTCGTCGCGCTCGATCTGACCGAGGCCATGCTGCACCAAACCGAACAACTTGCATCTGAGCGCAGTCTTTCCAACGTGGTCACGCTGCGCGGCGACGTCGAAGCGATTCCGGCTGAAGATGCAATGTTTGATGCCGCCGTCAGCCGTTACAGCGCGCACCATTGGCCGAACCCGGCGGCGGCGCTGAGTGAACTGCGGCGCGTGCTGAAGCCGGGCGGCGCGTTCGTCCTCAGCGATATCGTCGCACCTGAAGCGCCGGCGCTCGATACCTGGCTTCAGACTATCGAACTGCTGCGCGACCCGTCGCATGTGCGCGACCATTCGGTTAGCCAGTGGCTGATGATGTTCGCTGATGCTGGTTTCACGGCGTCGGTTGAGCATACGTGGCGGCTCACGCTCGATTTTCAGTCGTGGATCGAGCGCATCGCCACGCCTGCCCGCAATGCCGCCATGATCGAGGCACTGTTCGCAGGCGCGCCCGCCGAGGTGCGGGAGGAGTTCCAGTTGATAGAGCGTGGGACGTTCGCCATTCGTGGCGCCCTGTTTCGCGCTTTACGTTCGTTGTAAATCAGGGAGAAGGGTATCGTTCCATGAGTTCGAATGGCCACAGCCGTCTGAAGACGCTGTTTGAGAAGGTGTGGGATGCCCATCTGGTGCGCCCGCAAACTGATGACCTGCCGGCGGTGCTGTATATTGACCTGCACCTTGTGCATGAGGTGACGTCGCCGCAGGCGTTCACCATGCTGCGCGAGCGCGGCCTGAAGGTGCGCCGTCCGGATCGCACACTGGCGACGATGGACCACAGCACGCCGACCATCCCGCGCGGGGCCGATGGCATCATCCCGGTCCACGACCAGATGGCGGCGGCGCAGCTCGATGTCATGCGCAAGAACTGTGCCGATTTTGGCATTCCGCTCTACGACCTCGGCACGCGCAATCAGGGCATCGTCCACGTCATCGGTCCTGAGCAGGGCCTGACGCAGCCGGGCATGACCATCGTCTGTGGCGACAGCCATACCAGCACGCATGGAGCGTTTGGGGCGCTGGCCTTTGGCATTGGCACTAGTGAAGTCGGCCACGTGCTGGCTACGCAAACGCTGCTGCAGAACAAGCCGAAGACGATGGCCGTGCGCATCGAGGGGCAGCTTCACGCCGGTGTGACGGCCAAGGACATCATCCTTGCCATTATCGCCAAAATTGGTATCGGCGGCGGCACCGGCTACGTCTTCGAGTATATGGGTGAAGCGATTCGCGGCCTGGGCATGGAAGGCCGCATGACCATCTGCAATATGTCCATCGAGGGCGGGGCGCGCGCCGGGATGATTGCGCCCGATGATACGACGTTCCAATACATCGCGGGCCGTCCGGCTGCCCCGCAGGGCGCAGCCTGGGATGCGGCGGTCGCCAAATGGCGCACGCTGCCGAGCGATGAAGGCGCGGCCTTTGATAGTCAGGTGACGCTGCGCGCCGATGAGTTGGTGCCGATGATCACCTACGGCACAAATCCCGGCATGGGGATGTCAATCACCAGCCGCGTGCCCGATCCCGCTACCCTGAGCGATGCCAGCCAGAAGCTGGCGCTCGACAAGGCGCTCACGTATATGGGCCTGCAGCCGAACCAGCCGCTGCTCGGCAAGGCGGTGGATGTCGTCTTCATCGGCTCGTGCACCAACAGCCGCATTGGCGATCTGCGCGAGGCGGCCAGGTTCATGAAGGGCCGCAAGGTCGCCGAAGGCGTGCGCATGATGGTCGTGCCCGGTTCGCAGCAGGTGAAGGCTCAGGCCGAGGCCGAGGGTCTCGACATGGTCTTCCGCGAAGCGGGGGCCGAGTGGCGCGAGGCCGGCTGCTCGATGTGCATCGCCATGAATGGCGACCAGCTTCAGCCGGGCCAGTATGCGGTCAGCACCAGCAACCGCAACTTCGAGGGACGGCAGGGCAAGGGTGGTCGCACTTTCCTGGCCAGCCCGCTGACCGCGGCGGCTACGGCTGTCAGCGGCGTGATTACCGACCCGCGCACCGTCATGAGCGAACGGGAGAACGCGTAACGATGGACCCGATCAAAACCTTCACGGGCACGATGGTCGCGCTGCCCATCAACGACATTGACACCGACCAGATCATTCCGGCCCGTTACCTGAAAGTGACGGACAAGAATGGTCTGGGCGCAGCCTGCTTCTCCGACTGGCGCTACGAGGCCGACGGTACGCCGAAACCGGAGTTCCCACTCAATCAGGTGCAGTACAAGAACGCAGCGGTGCTGGTGGGCGGCCATAACTTCGGCTGCGGCAGCTCACGCGAGCACGCGCCCTGGGCGCTGATTGGCGCGGGCTTTCAGGCCGTCATCAGCACCTATTTCGCCGATATCTTTCGCAATAACGCGCTCAAGAACGGCCTGCTGCCCATCGTGGTGGATGAGGCCACGCACCAGCAGTTGATCAGCCTGGCGCAGGAAGACCCGACGGCGGCAGTGACGGTAGACCTGGCCGCGCAGACGGTGATTCTGCCCGATGGGCGCGCGGTCACCTTCCCGATTGACGGCTTCAGCAAGCACTGTCTGCTGAATGGCGTTGACCAGCTTGGCTATCTGCTCGGCATGCATCACGAGGCCGAGACGTATGAGGCAAACCACCCCGCGCGCGTCAACACGGCGCTCGTAGCCGGGTGAAAGGAGTATCATGGGCGTCGCAATCTACGATACGACCCTAAGAGACGGTACCCAGCGCGAAGGGATTTCGCTCTCGCTGGCCGACAAACTGCGCGTAACCGAACTGCTCGACGGGCTGGGCGTCGCCTACATCGAGGGCGGATGGCCCGGCTCGAACCCGAAGGACGCGGCCTACTTCGACGCGGTACGCGATCTGCCGCTTCAGCACGCGCGGATTGCGGCCTTCGGCAGCACCTGCCGCAAGGAGGCCGACCCGGAGACGGACGCCAACATCCGCGCCCTGGTGGACGCCCAAACTCCGGTCGTGACCGTAGTCGGCAAAACATCCATGCTGCATGTGCTGGAAATCCTGCAAACGACGCCTGAAGAAAATCTCCGCATGATCCGGGAGAGCCTCGCCTACCTCAAGTCGCTCGGAAAAGAGGTCATCTACGACGCCGAGCACTTCTTCGATGGGCTGAAGCTCGACCTCGAATACGGCATGGATACGATTCGGGCGGCCGTCGAGGGCGGCGCGGACTGCGTGACCCTGTGCGATACCAATGGCGGCACGATGCCGTGGGAGGTGGATCGCTTCTTCCGCATGGTGCGCGAGGCGTTCCCTGAGATCGCGCTCGGCATCCACACACACAATGACTCGGAACTGGCCGTCGCCAACTCGCTGGCGGCCGTGCAGGCTGGGGCGGTGCAGGTGCAGGGGACGATTAACGGTTATGGCGAACGCTGCGGCAATGCCAACCTGTGCAGCATCATCCCCGATCTTGAACTGAAGATGGGCATCCCGTGTCTGCCCGAAGGCAGCCTGCGCCATCTGGCCCACGTCTCACGCACGGTGGCCGAAATCGCCAACCTCGCGCCCGATAATCATCTGGCCTATGTTGGCAAGAGCGCCTTTGCGCACAAGGGAGGCATCCATGTTGCGGCTATCCGCCGCAATGTGGACAGCTACCAGCACATCAGCCCCGAGCTGGTCGGCAATGAAATGCGCGTGCTGGTTTCCGACCTGTCGGGGCAGGGCAACGTCTTGAGCAAGGCCGAGGAGTTCGGGCTGGATGTCTCGCGCGATGAAGCCATCAAGGTGCTGGACGAGATCAAGCGCCTGGAGAATCAGGGTTACGTCTTTGAGGGGGCCGAAGCATCGGTCGCCATCCGCCTGCACCGCGCCCGCCTGGACTATCAGCCGCTCTTCCGCCTGATTGACTCTACGGTCATCGTCGAAGACCGGCTGGGGCGCGGCGCAGTTTCCGAGGCAATGGTCAAGATCGAGGTTGACGGGCAGGTGATGCATACCGCCGCCGAAGGCAACGGCCCGGTCAACGCCCTTGACCTGGCGCTGCGCAAGGCGCTCGTGCTGCACCACCCCGATATCACGCTGTTCCAGTTGGTGGACTACAAGGTGCGTATCCTCGATGGCAAGAACGGCACGGCGGCCACCACCCGCGTGCTGATTGATATGACCGACGGCGAGCGCCGCTGGAGTTGCGTGGGCGCGAGTGGAAATATCATCCACGCCAGTTGGCTGGCGCTTGTGGACAGCTTGGAATACGGCCTGCGCGTTGTGCGCGTGCAAGCCGGCGACGGGATCCGGGACGCTGCGACGGAAGACGTTGTGCCTGGCTGACCGTGGGCAGAGTGTGCGGTAGTTCGCGGGGTACACGAATCAGAAAGTGACAAGCATGAAAGCCAGGATTACCGTACTGCCCGGCGACGGCATCGGCGTCGAAGTAACAGCGGCCGCTGTGGCGGTGCTGGAGCGGGTGGCCAGACAGTTCGGCCATGAGTTCAGCTTGGAAGTAGCGTTTATCGGAGGCATCGCCATTGACAAGACGGGCAGCCCGCTCCCGACAGAAACG
>JAEURB010000392.1 GCA_016788435.1 Anaerolineae bacterium
ACTCGCGGGCGACACAGGCCGGGCGGTCGCCGAGCGTTTCAATCACCGCGCCCAGCAGGTCAGTCAGGCGGTTCGGGCTTTCGTAGAAGATGAGTGTGCGTGGTTCGGCGGCCAGGGCGGCCAGAAACGCGGCGCGGGTGCTGGCCTTGCGCGGTGGGAAGCCAGCGAACAGGAAGCCGTCGGTCGGCAGCCCCGAAGCCACCAGCGCGGGCAGGACGGCGCTCGGGCCGGGCAGCGGCTCGACGCGAATCTGCCGCGCAATCGCCTCGGCGATCAGTTCTGCGCCGGGGTCACTGATACCCGGCGTGCCGGCATCCGACACCAGCGCCACGTCACCCTCTTCCAGCGCGCCGAAAATGGCATCGAGCTTGCTCAGTTTGTTGTGCTCGTGATAGCTGGTCAGCGGCGTGCGAATCTCATAGCGCTGCAAGAGTGTGCGCGTCGTGCGCGTGTCTTCGGCGGCGATCAGGCGCACCTCGCGCAGCACGCGCAGCGCCCGCAGCGTGATGTCTTCCAGGTTGCCGATGGGGGTTGGCACGACGTAGAGCGTGGGCATAGGGTTTGCACCACAGAGACGCAGAGGACAAGAGACTTATTGTAGCGGCGCGGCACGCCGCGCCCATTGAAAGAGTCACGATTCGGCGCGGCACGCTGCGCCGCTACGTGGCCGTGGGCGTTTCGGCGCAGGCCTGCCGGTACTGCTGGCGCAGGTCGTCGAGCGGGTGCAGTTCGCCGTGATCATCGCGGAAATGCCAGAAATCCCAGCCGTTCGCCCCCGCTTCGCCGAGCAGGTGGGCCGCGGTCCGGTGAATGGACCCCCGGAAGCCATCCAGATCGAGGCGTCCATCCGCGCAGACCGCCGCCGTACATTTGCCCGACTCGTCAAACAGGCGCGTGCCAATACTGATCGTGCCCGCCTCTACCAGCGTGGCGAAACTGATACGCGGCGCATCCCGCTTCGACTCGGTTTCGGCCAATTCTACGGGGAACTCAGGGGCGGGAATGGCCGCGATGCGCTGGCGGGCGATGTCCACATAAGCCGGTTCGCGCTCGATGCCGATGTAGTGCCGCTTGAGCTTCTTCGCCACCGCGCCGGTCGTGCCCGAGCCGAAGAACGGATCGAGCACGACGTCGCCCGCGTTGCTTGAAGCCAGCAGCACGCGGTAGAGCAGCGCTTCGGGCTTCTGCGTCGAATGGGCCTTCTTGCCATTGACCTTCACCCGTTCCGCGCCAGTACACAGCGGAATCTGCCAGACGTTCGGCATCTGTTTCTCGTCGTTGAGGTTCTTCATCGCGTGATAGTTGAAGGTGTAGCGCTTCTGCTCCTGCGCTTTCTTCGCCCAAATCATCGTCTCGGTGGCGTTGGTGAAGCGCGTCCCGCGAAAATTGGGCATCGGGTTGGTCTTGTGCCAAATCACGTCGTTCAGCACCCAGAAGCCGAGGTCCATCATGATGCGCCCGACGCGGAAGATGTTGTGGTACGAGCCGATGACCCAGATCGAGCCTTCATCCGTCAGCACGCGGCGGCAGGCCGACAGCCACTGTTCGGTGAACTCATCGTAGGAAGCGAAGTCAGCGAACTTGTCCCACTCGTCGTTGACCGCATTCACCAGCGTTTGGTTGGGCCGGATCAGCTCGTTCTGCAGCTGCAGGTTGTACGGCGGATCGGCGAAGATCAGGTCAACGCTCTTCTCCGGCAGCGCCTTGAGCACCTCGACGCAATCGCCGTTGAGGATGGTATCCAGGGGCAGTGCCATGCTGAACACAGGGGATGCGCCGTTCGATTTCAACTTCGTTGAAGCCATTGTGTGATTGCCCGTTCGCACCCAGTTTGGTGAGTTTAGGCCGCCATCGCTTTCAGTGCAAGGCGAAAATCAGAACAGGCGTGCGCTTTTTACTGGGCACTCAGCACTTTCAACTCATCTTTTATGCCCAATCCCGTAAATACAGGAAGTCGTGCCCAATCGTCCGGCGGCTGAGTTTGGCGATATTGGGCATCGTGCGCTTGAAGTGGTTCATCTTCACCCGCCGCCACACCTTCTGCACGAAGGCAGCGTCGAAGCCTTCGGCAATCACTTCCGCCACCGAGTAACGTTCGTCCACCAGCAGGTACAGCACCTGATCCACATCGGCGTAGGTGAAACCCAGCTCGCCTTCGTCAGTTTGGCCCGCCCACAAGTCGGCGGACGGCGCTTTCAGGCGCACGCTTTCCGGCAGGCCCAGCGCTTCGGCCAACTGGCGCGCCTGCGTCTTGTACAGGTCGCCAATCGGCTGCAGCGCCACCCCACTGTCGCCATAAACGGTTGAATAGCCGAGCAGCAGTTCGGTCTTATTGCTCGTGCCCATCACGAGGCCGCCAAAAGCCACCGACTGGTCATACAGCACGGTCATGCGCAGGCGGGCCATGATGTTGCCCTGGCGCATGGGGGACATCTCCGCGAACTGCCCGATCAGCGCGTCGGCCATGCCACTGATCGGCACGGTCAGGCTGGGGATGCCGAGCGCCTCGATCACTCTGTCGGCGTCGGTCGTGCTTTCCTGTGCCGAAGTCTTGTACGGCATTTTGACAGCCAGCACGTTCTCCGCGCCCAATGCTTCCGCCGAGAGGTAGGCCGAAATGGCTGAGTCGAGGCCGCCGCTCAGGCCCAGCACCGCCCGCTTCATCCCGGTCTTGCCGATTTCGTCGGCGATGAAGCCAGTCAGCATCCGCCGGGCTGTGACTGTATTGATCACCAGCCGTTCAGCGATTGGCCGTTCAGCGTGGCCGGGAATGACGGTGATTGACGCGCTCATGAGTGGCCTTCCTTGCCCAGCGCGCGGCCCAGTTCGCGCAGCACCATGTGCGGATTTTCGTCGCGCAGCAGCGGCAGGCGGCTGCGCGTGCGGTGAAGTTCGTTCAGGTCATTCGTGCTGGTGAGCAGCGCCTCATCGAAATAGTGGCCGTGCAGCAGAAATTCGCCGTCCGGCCCCACCACCGACGACCCGCCCCAGAAGTTCTTGCCGTCCTCATAACCCACGCGGTTGCAGTGGATAACAAAGCTGGTGAACAGGCTGCCGTAAGCCTGATTGACCAGTTCCACCCAGCGCGAACCGGCCAGCCGGTCGCTGCCGTCGAGGCCACGGCTGGGGCTGGCGCTGGTGAAAATCATCACATCCGCGCCGTCCGTCCACAGCAGATACGGCGGCGAGATGTGCCAGAAGTCCTCGCAAATCAGCAGACCCACGCGGCCGAAGCGCGTATCGAAGGCGCGAGCGGTTTCGCCGGCGTCGAAATAGCGCCCCTCGTCAAACATGCCATAGGTGGGCAGGTAAATCTTGCGGTGGATGTGCAGCGTTTGCCCGCCCGACAGATACGCGCTGGAGATGGTGAACCGTTCGCGCTCGTCCTGCTGAATGAAGCCGAACACGATATCAATCTCGCGGCTTGCCTCCAGCAGCGGCCCGTAATACGGATTCCCGGCCACTGGCTCGATGGCGGCTTCCGGCACGAGGTCCTGCACCTGATAGCCGGTCAGCGATAGTTCAGGGAAGATGACCAGCTCGCAGCCTGCCGCCTTCGCCTGCGCGATGAAGGCGAGATGCTTGTCGAGATTGGCTTGCACATCACCCAGCTTGGGGTAAATCTGCGCGAGGCCGAGACTCAGGTGCATGAGCGATCTCCAGAACAGCAGGCACAGCGCAATGCCGCCATTATACGGCACAGCCGCCGAACCGCCGCACCCCGCGAATGCAGGGGAAGCAGCCAAACTTGATGCTGCGTCGGCGGGGGCGTTCAAAGCGCGATCTTTCTCCCCTCTCCGCGTGCGGAGAGGGGCCGGGGGCGAGGTTATATGAAGGCAGAGACTCTACCCCTTCGAAGTTGGGAGGTGAGGTTTGGCCGGGCCGTGAACGATTCCGGTTTCTGTGCGACAATGCTGCTATCGTTCCCCCATTTTGCTGCCCCCATGCGCCTCAAGCCTGAAATCATGAGCCCGGCCGGTTACTGGCCGCAACTGCACGCCGCCATCGAGGCCGGGGCCGACGCCGTCTATTTCGGCCTCAAGCACTTCACCGCCCGCGCCAAGGCTGGCTTCACGCTCGACGAACTGCCCGCAGCCCTGCGCACGCTGCACCGGCGTGGCGTCAAGGGCTACGTCACCTTCAACACGCTCGTCTTTGACCACGAATTGAACGAGGCGGCCCGAACGCTGGAACGCATCGCGGCGGCGGGGGCCGATGCGCTCATCGTGCAGGACGTGGGCATTGCGCAGGTGGCGCACGAGGCTGCGCCTAATGTGGCGGTCCACGGCAGCACGCAAATGAGCATCACCAGCGCCGAGGGCATCGCGCTGGCGCAGCGCTTCGGTGTCAGCCGCGTCGTGCTGGCCCGTGAACTATCGCTCAAAGACATCCGCGCCATCCGCGAAACGACGGACTGCGAGCTGGAGATTTTCGTCCACGGCGCGTTGTGCGTCTCGTACTCTGGCCAGTGTTTCTCGTCAGAAGCGTGGGGCGGCCGCAGTGCCAACCGTGGCCAGTGCGCCCAGGCCTGCCGCCTGCCCTACGAGATGATCGTGGATGACCGCCTGCTGCCGCTCGGTGATGCGCGTTATCTGCTCTCGCCCGGCGATCTCGTCGCGCTCGATCAAATCCCTGAAATCGTGGATATCGGCATTCACTCGCTGAAAATCGAGGGCCGCTACAAGGACGAGCAGTATGTGGCGCTGACGACCGACGCCTACCGCCGCGCGGTGGATGCGGCCTGGGAGCAGCGCCCGAACTCGCTCACGCCGCAGGAAGCGCTGGCCGTCGAGCAGGTCTATTCACGCGGCAGCGGCCCGTACTTCCTCAGCGGCACCAACCATCAGGAAGTCGTCAAAGGCCGTTCACCGCGCCACCGGGGCGTGCTCATGGGCCGCGTGGCGCAGGTCGGCCGCGACCACGTCATTGTCGAACCAACCGGCGCGCAGGCCGTTTCGCCGCTCAAGCCGGGCGATGGTCTCGTCTTCGACGCCGCCGGTTGGCGCAGCCCGCAGCTTCCCGAAGAAGGCGGTCATTTGTACGAGGTGCGGCCCGCCGGGAAGAGGCTGGAGCTGCGTTTCGGCAACCGCGCGCTGGATTTCGAGCGCATCCGCCCCGGCGATTGGGTGTGGCGCAGTTCCGACCCGGCGGTGGACAAGGCTGCCCGCGCTTTCATCGAACCCGCCGCACCGGTCGCGCGCCAGCTCCTCGCCGTCCACGTCACCGCCCGCCAAGGCGAACCGCTATCCATCCACTGGGCGCTCGTCAAGCGCCCTGAAATCGCCGTCACCGTGGCGGACGATGAGCCGCTGGTCAAGGCTTTTCAGCGCGGCGCAACGCTGGACTACCTGCGCCAGCAGTTGGACCGCCTCGGCAACAGCGCCTATCAACTGGCCGAACTGACCGCCGAACTCAGCGGCGAGCCGTTCATCCCGGCGTCGCTGCTCAACCACCTGCGCCAGCAGGCCGTCGAGGCGTTGGCACGTATGCAGGAGGAGGGAAATGTCCTTCACACCCTGACTTCCTCTCTTACGACGGCACTCACCTCTGACCCCTCTCCTGAACCGCTGTGTCTACGCGCGGCAGGGGAAAGGGAACAGGCGGCTGATGCACCGTCTTTTCACCCCTTCCCCCTGAGGGGGAAGGGGACGGGGGATGAGGGCTTGGTGGGACAAGGGGATGAGGGCGCCTCAATCAGCAATCAGCAATCAGCACTCAGCACTTTCTCTCTCCACCTCCTCGTGCGCACGCCGGAACAACTCGACGCCGCGCTCGAACTGCGCCCGGCCAGCATCACGCTCGACTACCTCGAACTCTACGGCCTGCGCCCCTCGGTCGAGCGCATTCTGGAGGCCGGCCTCGCCGCCCGCATCGCCAGCCCGCGCGTGCTCAAGCCGCAGGAACAGCGTATCGTTAATTTTCTGCTGCGGCTGGATTGCCCGATCCTTGTCCGTTCCGGTGGCCTGCTCGAAGCGCTGCAAGGCCGCCATCAGCACCCGCTGTTCGGGGATTTCAGCCTGAACGCCGCCAACGCCCTCACCGCCGAAACCTATCTCGCGCTCGGCATCGAACGCCTGACGCCCACCCACGACCTGAACGCCGATCAAATTGCGGCGCTGGCTGGCGCGATCGGCGGCGAACGGCTGGAAGTGATTGCCTACCAGCATCTCCCCGTCTTCCACACCGAACACTGCGTCTTCTGCCGCTTCCTCTCGACCGGCACGAGTTATCTCGACTGCGGCCACCCGTGCGAGAAGCACAAGGTGGCGCTGAAAGACGCCCAGGGCCGCGCTCATCCCGTCATGGCCGATGTCGGCTGCCGCAATACCGTCTTCGGGGCCGA
>JAEURB010000393.1 GCA_016788435.1 Anaerolineae bacterium
CCCGTTGATTGAGCAGCGCAAGCGGGTAGGGTGGGAGTTGGCCAAGGCGGGCGGCTACAGGTGGAAGGGACACGGAAGACGTCCTTTACGAAGCCGGAGCAGGCGCTGCATCTGGCTGGATCGGGACGATGCCAGATGCGATCAGGAGTTCGTTCAAATCACGCTGCCCGCGCCCGACATAAGCCAGTCCACGCAGGCGTTTATCGCGCGGCGGGTTGTCCAGTTCGGGCAAAATGCCAAAGTTCGACTTCATCGGCTGGAAGTGAGCCGGTTCGGCGTGAGTGATGTAGTGGCAAAGCGCGCCCAGCATCGTAGTGGGCGGCAGTGTCAGCGGATTGTCGCCGTTCATGACACGCGCCAGATTGATACCGGCCAATGCGCCGGTTGCCACGTTGCCCATATAACCTTCGACGCCGGTGATCTGCCCGGCAAATAGCAAATCTGGGCGAGTTCGGAATTGAAGCGTTGCATCCAGCAGGGTGGGGCTGTTGATGAATGTGTTGCGATGCATCTGCCCCATTCGCACGAATTCGGCGTTGGCGAGGCCAGGTATCAGCCGCAGCGCCTGTTCCTGCTGTCCCCATTTCAGGTTCGTTTGGAAGCCGACCAGGTTATAAAGGCTGCCGGCGAGATTATCGCGGCGAAGCTGGACGACGGCGTGCGGACGCTTGCCGGTGCGCGGGTCGCGCAGGCCAACCGGGCGCATCGGCCCAAAGGCGAGGGACTCCGGCCCGCGCGCCGCGATCTGCTCTATCGGCAGGCAGCCCTCGAAGAATCGCGGGTCTTCGCGCTCGAAATCGCGTAGTTCGGCTGTCTCAGCATCCAGCAGCGCGGCGACGAAGGCTTCATACTCCTCGCGGTTCATGGGGCAGTTGATATAGTCGCCATCCGCTTCCTGTCCTCGTCCGTAACGGCTGGCGCGGAATGCGATGGACAGGTCTATGCTCTCGGCCGTGACGATAGGCGCGATGGCGTCATAGAAGTACAGGTATTCCTGGCCGGCCAGCGTCGCAATCGCCTTTGCCAGCGTCTCGCTGGTTAGCGGGCCGGTGGCGATGAGTGCCGGGCCAGCCGGGATTTCCGTCACCTCTTCGCGCCGGATGTGGATGCGCGGGTGTGACTCCAGTGCGCCTGTCACCTGCGCCGCGAATGCTTCACGATCCACGGCCAGCGCGCCGCCCGCCGGCAGGGCCGTATCGTGGGCGATACGGATGAGCAGCGAACCTAGCATCTGAAGTTCTGCCTTCAACATCCCGGGTGCCCGGTCAGCCAACTGTGAGCCGAACGAATTGCTGCAAACCAGTTCGCCCAGGCGGTCGCTAACGTGCGCGCCCGTGGTTCGGCGCGGCCGCATTTCGTATAGTTCGACGTCAAGTCCGCGCTCGGCAAGCTGCCAAGCCGCTTCAGAGCCAGCCAGGCCGCCGCCCACGACGGTTACACGCAAGCCTTCGATACCGCTCATTCTGACCGTTCCATCGCATCGTGATAGTAGGTTTGCAGGCCATCAAGGCCGTCAGCGTGTTCGGGCGCGCACAGGAGCGCGGCGCGATAGGCATTCGCCGCATTCGCATAGTCACCCTGCGCATACAAGGCGTTTCCCAGCAGCGCATGAACCCGAAAGTCGCGCAATACGGGTTCATCCTCGTCCGCACTGCGCAGCAACACGTTGACCGCATGTGCGGAACGTCCGTACTCGTGCAACTGATAGTAGCAGTGGGCAATCTGGAAGTAGAGCTTGAGTTCCCACGGGTGATACGGATTGTAGCGCAAGGCAGCCTGATAAGATTCGAGCGCCTCGGAAGCCAGCCCGGCCCGTAGATAGGCGTCGCCGAGCAATTCCTGCGAACGCGACCATGTGACGTCAATGCCGAGCGGTTTCTTGCTGGCGCTGGTGAACTGCTGAACATAGGCGATGACGGCGCGTTCACGGCCGGCGAGTTCCGACGCGACTTCGGCCGCGAACAGAGCCGCATCGGCCAGCGCATCCCGGCCAGCCGCGCCACAACCACCGGCGATCTTGAGCGACAAGTCAGCCGCTGTGAGTGATTGCGTATAGTCACGCGCTTCCCTCAGCACCCGGCTGCGAAGCGTATGAATTTCGGCCAGCCAAACGCGCGGCTGACCGGCGGGGTAGGTGGCTACTGCGCGGTCCAGCCACGCCAATGCTTCAGTCGGATTCCGCTGGTCGAAAAACGAGATGAAGCCCAGGCGCTCGTAGCAATACGCGCTGAGGGCCGGAACTGTGCTGGGGTTGAGTAATGCCTGCTGCAAGTGGGCAATCGCGTCAGTTGTGCGATTTTCGGAAAGTGCGATGCGCGCCTGCTGGTAGTGCGTCCATCCTCGGTTGGGCCACGACGGGACAAGTTCCATCAGCATTGCATAGTCGAGCGACGCCTGCGCCGTGTCCCCGCGATCCGCGAAGCCGACGCTCGCCAGTTCGAATCGGGCGAGATGCGCATCCGCCCGCAGTTCAAGAAACTCAGGCGCTGCCGCGACGTCAGGTGCAAGGGTAGCCGCCTCGCGCAGGTCGGCCAGGGCATCGTCCGGGCGGCCGCTGAACAACCGAACGCGGGCGCGCGTGACCAGCGCTTCGGCGCGCTCTGCCGTAACGAGGTCACTGCGAAGCAGACGCGCCAGGATGATCTCGGCCCGTTTGACATCGCGTTTCTCAAGCGCTTGGTGAATCTCGTGAAGCGATACGCTGCCCATAGAAGGGGACGTTCCGTTGTTGACCTGAGCGGATTATAGCCGCAGGCCGCCGGAATGAGAAACGCGCACACCAAGCGGGGTGCGCGTTTCTCTCGTCATGCAACTGTAGGATCGCGCTATAGTGTGCCTAATACAATCGAGGCGTTTTGCCCTCCGAGCCCGAAGCTGTTCGACAGGACATAGCGCAGATTCTTGACCTGACGCGCCTCGTTTGGCACGTAATCGAGGTCGCACTCCGGATCGGGCGTGCGATAGTTGATCGTCGGATGCAGCACCTGTTCCAGCATACTGTGAACGCAGGCCGCAATTTCGATTGCGCCCGACGCGCCAAGGGCGTGACCGAGCATACTCTTGGTCGAGTTGATCGGTATACCGTAGGCCAGTTCGCCAAAGACCTTCTTGATCGCCAGTGTTTCGGTTGAGTCGTTGGCCGGGGTCGAAGTGCCGTGCGCGTTGATGTACTGGATGTCGCTTGGGTTCAGGCGGGCATCCTCAATGGCCCACTTCATCGAGCGAACCGCGCCGCGCGCTTCGGGGTCCAGCGCAGCAACGTGGAAGGCGTCGGACGATGACGCGTGACCGAGCACTTCTGCGTAGATTCGCGCGCCACGGCGCAGGGCATGGCCGAGGCTCTCGATGACGAATATGGCCGCGCCTTCGCCCAGCACAAACCCGGAGCGATTCTTGTCAAATGGGCTGCTGGCAGCGGCGGGATTGTCCTCGAAGCCGGTCGCCAGTGCTTCCATCGATTCAAAGCCCGCCAGAACATAGTCCTGGAAGATAGCCTCGACGCCACCGGTGAGGATCAGATCGGCGCGGCCGTTGCGGATGATGTCGGCCGCTTCACCCACTGACTGCGTGCCTGAAGCGCAGGCGGCTGACGGCGTTGTGATCGGGCCGAGCGTGCGGAAGAAGCGGCTGACGTAGTGTGACGGCATGTTGGGCAGCGCGTTGATCAGCGCCAGCGGGTTTGGCCGCCTGTAGCCAGACGTCCGGTATTTGAAGGTGGCGTTCTCCGCGACTTCGTGCGGGCCAAGCGACGTGCCGATCACGGTGCCGCAGCGTTCGCCTTCGGCCTCGATCTCCGTGCTGGTCAGCCCGGCATCGGCGATAGCTTCGCCGGCGGCTTCCACAGCCATCAGCGAAGAGCGGCCCATCCGCCGCGCCTCCTTATGCTCAACGTACTTCGAGCCTTCGAACCCGCGTACTTCAGCCCCAATCCGGACGCCACAGTGCGAAGCGTCAATCGTTTCGACGTTGCGGATGCCCGACTGGCCCCGCTTCAGGCTTTCCCACATTTCGCGCACACCACCGAGCGCGGTTACAGCGCCCATGCCGGTTATCACGACACGCGGCCGGCCGTTTCGCAGCAAGTCCATTTCCATTCCTCCTATCAATCCACCGGTCGTTCGTTACGCCGGCGTGTGACTTTCGTTCTGTGTCGCGCCAGTTTGAGCCAAACCAGCGCGTATTTGCTCGATCAACTGCCCTTCGACGGCCAGTTTCGCTTGCCGGATGGCGTTCTTGACACCTTTGGCGTTGGAGCGCCCATGACCAATGATGACGACGCCATCGACTCCCAGCAGGGGAGCGCCGCCGGTTTCGAACGGGTCCATTGCCTTGCGCACGCGCTTGAAGGCGGGTTTGGCGAGTAATGCACCCAGCATAGTGAACACCGAGCGCTTCAATTCGTCACGCAGTGTATTCGAAACGAGGCTCGTGCTGGCCTCAAGTGTCTTCAGGAACACGTTCCCCGCGAACCCATCCATCACGAGGACGTCTGCACCACCGCGCAAGGCTTCCTTCGGCTCGATGTTTCCGATGTAGTTAATCGCTGCCCGCTTAAGCAAGGGGGCAGTCGCCCGGGTCAGTTCGCAGCCTTTGCCCTCTTCCTCGCCATTCGAAAGCAGGCCAACGCGTGGCCGGGCGATGCCCAGCGCGCGTTCACCATATACCGAACCCATAATTGCGAACTGTTCCAGCCAGGCTGGGCTGGCATCGGCATTTGCGCCAATGTCGAGCGCGATAAGGGTATGTGTGGGCAGCCGCACTACGGCGCAGAGTGATGGACGTTTCACCCCGGCAATCCGGCGCAATGGGCCAAGCGTGGCAATACTCATGGCCGCGCCGGTATTGCCCATCGTCACAAAGGCATCGGCCTGCTTGTCGGCCACCAGTTGCATTCCCACATGCATAGAGGAGCGGGGCTTCGACTTGACGACGACGCTCGGCTTGTCCTCCATCGTCACGACTTCGGCGGCGTCCACCACTTCCACCTTCAGCCCACGAGTGTCGTAGCGCTTCAGTTGCGCCGTGATGAGTGGCTTCTGCCCGGTGATGATGACGGTGACGTCGTACTCGCGCGAGGCCAGTACCGCCCCCTCGACATCGGGAACGGGGTGCTGATCACTTCCCATACCGTCGAGCACGATGCGCATGGGCTGTTACCTTCCCTGATGACGAGGGTTCACGCGAAATCTGCCTAATCGTAGCCGATATCTCACGCGTTGGAAAAGGATTGACATCATGCGGCCGGCCGCTATACTTCCGTCTTGCTCGTCCCGGTGGCGGAACTGGCAGACGCGTACGCTTGAGGGGTGTATGCCGCAAGGCGTGGAGGTTCGAGTCCTCTCCGGGACACTCGAAAACGGCTTGGTCAATTGACCAGGCCGTTTTTCTTTTGTCAAGACTTCCTAACATGAGGTAAACTTAGACATAACGTCAAGAGCGCGGCGCAGGGCAGGAGCAAACCGGGATGAGCGACTCCAACAGCGCGGTGTTGCAGCGGGCCTATCAGCTGGTGGAAGCGGGACAAGCCGAGGAGGCGCGCGGCCTCGTCGAGTCCGTCCTGGAATCCGAGCAGTCTAACCCGGATGCATGGTGGATTTACGCCCATGCGATTGATGATCCGGTCAAGGCGCGCCAGGCCCTCAACGAAGTTCTAACCTTGGACCCGGAATACCCCGGCGCCAACGAACTGGTGAGCGTCCTCGACCGGCAGTATCCCGAGGCAGCAGAAGCGGCCCTGAGTGCGGCTCCGCTTCTGCTGGCGCTGGGTGGCGCGGAGCGATCAGCGTCTCCCGAGCCGTTGGAAAGCGCCGAGCCGTCGGCTGAGCCTGAAATATTCGCCGATACGGGCGAGCCTGAGGCTGAGGCTGAACCTGGCTTTGTGGCCGAGGTGCCTCCGGCGACCGTTCCGGTCGTGCGGCCGGTTGAGAAACGCCGTGCCATCCCCTGGTGGTGGTATGTCGCATCGGCCGCGGCTGCGCTGCTGTTCCTCTTGCTTCTTGTTGCGCTCTTTGGCCGCCCAGCGCCTTCCGGCGTTGTCGTGACCACTGAACCAGACGCTACGTCAGTTGCTGGCTCGCTCACTCTCGATGCCGCCGCCCTTGCAGCCCAGGCAGCGCAGGAGACGGCCGTGGCTATGGGCCTGCCAACGCTTGAACCGGGCGCTGCGGTGACGGCGGAAGCTACCGCAGGCGTTCCTGAAGGCACATCGGAATCGGTGCTGCCGGGTGAGGGTGGCGTCGCGACTTCCGAGCCAGCCTTGCCGATTGCCGTCGCAACACTGCCTCTCGAGTCGTTTGTCACGCTGACGCCCTCATCCCCTGAATCTGTGACGAGTGAGCCAGTGCTAACGGCCGAGGCGAGCGATGCAGTTGTACCTGAAGTGATTGAGACCAGCAGTCCAGACGGCGCGGGTGAGGCAACATCCGACGCGGGCGGCGCAACTGTGACGGCCCCTGA
>JAEURB010000489.1 GCA_016788435.1 Anaerolineae bacterium
CAGCGTCGGGATGTCGCTCTCCACGCGCTCGGCCTCGACCGGATCGGCCGTCTGCACGCCCCACGTCTGGCAGTCCCCAACCGGTCCGTCAATGCCGCCGGTGAGATAGCCGATCAGGGGTTCGGGCGCGCCTTCGGCAGAGGCGTAGGCCTCGTCCAGGTCGTCCAACTGGTATTCCTCGGCGCAATCCACCGAATAGGCCTGCCCCTCACTGTCGTCTATCTCGCCGTATTCTTCCATGTAGTTCTGCACGAACTCGCTCTCGTCCACGGCCGACGGCGGAGGTTCGCTGGCATCTTCGGGGATGTAGGCTCCGCTCAGAATGTCATAGCCTTCCAGCAGCGCATCCTCGTCGTCCAAATAGGACAGCAAATCGAGCGCGTACGGCAGATACGGGATGAGCGTGCTGTCGTAGAGCGCGAGGAACAGTTTGCTCAGAATCTCATCGCCGCTCAGTTCCACCTCGCCGTCATCCGTTTCCAGGTAGATCGGCGCGTCGTTCAATGCCGTGACCGTGTCGTAGAAGCCTGCTTCCAGATCGGGAAAGGCATCATTACAGGAGTCGTCAACGGCGCACCGCTCGAACAGCATCTGGAACGCATCCACAAACGCGACCGGTGTCAGCGCCAGATCGTTGATTTCCGGCGGATAGACCGAGTCGATGATGACGCTGCGGATACCGTCGGGGTAGTCGCGCATCGTGGTCAGCGCCAGTTTCGTCCCATACGACACGCCGGCCAGATTGACCTGATCGTAGCCCAACGCAGTCTGAATGTCGGCCACATCGGCGGCGCTGGCCGCGCTGTTGTAGGCGTCAAGGTTCACACCTTCCTCGATCAGCCGGTCGCGGCACAGTTCGATACCATCAGCGCTCTCCTCATCGCCTTCAAGTTCCGGGCAGTTCAGGCTCGGCGTCGAGAAGCCCGTGCCGCGCTGGTCGAACACGATCAGGTCGCGATCTTCGGTGAACGGCAGGTTCATCAGGCTTTCGATGCCAAGCAGCGCCGCGCCGCCCGGGCCGCCTTCGAGGTAGATGACCGGATCCGGCGCAGGGTTGCCCGACCGCGCCGGCACGATAGCGACCGCCAGCTGCACCTGCGCGCCGTCCGGGTTAGTCCGGTCTTCCGGCACGATCACGAAGCCGCAGGTCACGCCCGGCAAGTCAAACGGACAATCGGATTCCTCGAAAACGGGTTCATAGCCGCCTTGTGCGAACGCCGCGCCGCTCAGAATCAGTACCAGGGCCAAACCGGCCCCAAGCGCCACTTTCCGCCACATGGTCGTTGTCCTTTTGAAAGGGGAATTCGTGGAACATTACGATGGATTACAGTATGGCGCGCCTGGTCAGAGGTATGCAACTCAAGCGATCAACACAAAGGCGCGAAGACTTTTCTCCGTGCCTTTGTGCCCTTCGTGCCTTCGTGATTGTCCTTACTGCGACGCCGCTTTCCCCAGCGCCTCGGCAAATACCGCCAGCGCCTCGTCAATCTGCCCTTCGGTCACCACCAGCGGCGGAATCCAGCGGATAACGTTCTCGTAGCTGCCGCAGGTGAGGATCAGCAGCCGCTGCGCCAGCGCCGCCTGCTGCACGGCTTTCGTCGCGGCCTTGTCCGGCTCGCCGCCGCGCATCAGCTCGACCCCCACCATCAGGCCCGGCCCGCGCACGTCGGCAATCACCGGGAACTCGGCTTGCAGCGCCTTGAGGCCTTCGGTCAGGCGTGCGCCCTGCTGCGCCGCGTTCCCCGCCAGCCCCTCTTCGAGGAGCACGTCAATCGTGGCACAGGCCGCCGCGGCCGCCAGCGCGTTGCCGCCGTACGTGCCGCCGTGGCTGCCCACCGCCCATTGGTCCATCAGCGCGCGCGGGGCCGCCACTGCCGAAATCGGCACGCCGCTGCCCAGCCCCTTCGCCATGATGACGATATCGGGCATCACGCCGCTGTGCTCGAAAGCGAACATCTTGCCCGTGCGCCCGAAGCCGGTCTGAACCTCATCCAGCACCAGCAAAATGCCATGTTCGCTGCACAGGGCGCGCAGTTCGTGCAGGAAGCGGGCCGGTGCAGGCACATAGCCGCCTTCGCCCAACACCGGCTCGATCACGACCGCGGCGGTCTCTTCGGGCGCGGTTTGTGCCTTCAGCAGCAGGTGCAGTTGGTCCAGGCAGTAGTCAATCGTTTGGTCTTCCGTCCAGCCGAACTGCTGCTGATAGCGGAAGGTGTAGGGGAAGGGCGTGACGAACACCCCACTGGGCAGCGGTTGATAACCGGCACGATAGCCCGTCTTGGACATCGTCATCGCCATCGTTTGCGCCGTGCGGCCGTGGAAGCTGCCCTGAAAGACGATCAGGTTGGTGCGGCGGGTGGCGTGGCGCGCCAGCTTGACCGCGCCCTCAGTCGCTTCCGCGCCGCTGTTGGAAAAGAAGAAGCTGTCAATGTGCGGCGGCGTGATGGCGTTGAGCTTGCGCGAAAGTTCGACCACGCTCGGCGGCAGCACGATGTTCATCTGCCCGTGCAGCAGTTTGGCCGCCTGCGCCTGAATGGCCGCCACGACGCGCGGGTGACAGTGGCCGGTGTTGGTGACCCCGATGCCGCTTGTGAAGTCGGTATAACGCGCACCCGTGTCATCGTACAGGTAAACGCCCTCGGCGCGCTCCACCTGAAACTGCGTCAGGTGGCTCCAGACGGGCGAGAGGTTGAGCAGCGGGTCAGGGAGCATGGCGTTCGTCCAATGGGTGAGCAGGCAGTTAGTGCAGAGTATAGCTAATCTGCTTTTCGGAAAGCATCCCGTGGCCAGCAACCAGGGCTGTTACAAAGCCACTTGCTGTTGCCTCAGGCTAACCCCTCCCCTGGTCCCCTGTGGCAGGGGTAGGTTTTCGCGATCAGCCTGCCGTCTCACATCTGCCCGCTTTGCGTCCATCCCGTCTACCAACCGTTCGCCCCAAACGCGCGCGCCCGGTCTACGATGAAGGCTGCCGTACGGCCGTTCCGCCCGCCAAATCAGTCCATTGTGCGCTATTTGTCTCTTATTCTGTCCTCTTGTCTCGGTGCTTCTTCCCTCAAGTGTCTGTCTCTTATTTTGATTCTGTCTCCTTGTCCGCTCTTTCACAGGCTTACTAATAAGGCCGCATCTGCCCACGCCACCCTGCGCATTCCCAATTGCGAACATCCGGACGCGCACCGTGATCTTTCTCCCCTCTCCGCGTGCGGAGAGGGGCCGGGGGTGAGGTTGCTCCCGGTCGACGCAAGGAGAGGTGGCGGTGAAGCGGCATTCCCGGCTTTACAACCGCCCGATGCCGCGCGCCTTGCCTCTTGATTCGCGGCGCGGCGCTGGCGTATACTGAAGCGCATTCGGGCTGTTAGCTCAACTGGCAGAGCGTCTCGTTGACGTCGAGAAGGTTAGAGGTTCGAGTCCTCTACAGCCCACCACCATCAACGCACTCCTCAAACGGCGTGCGTTTTTGTTTGTGTATGCGGTGACGAAAAAGAGCAGCGCACCGGGCGCGAAGCGTGATGATCCCCTCTGTGCCCCTCAGTGCCTCTGTGGTGAATCCCTGCTTTCCGGCTTCCTGACTCTGATGCCCCTCACTCGTCCTTCGGCTTGCGGCGTTTGAGCAGTTCGCCGGCCAGATTGCCGCTGCCGGCAGGCGACGGCGGCGCGGCGGGCTGCGGGGCAGGGCTGACGGGGGCAGGCGCAGGCGTGGGGGGAGGGGGAGTTTTCGGGGCGGGGCTGGCTGGTACGGGCGCAGGTGGTGGTGGCGGGGCCGGCATCACCGGGCTTGCCCCGGAATCCCCGGTCGTGGCTTGGCGGGTGCGCGCCTTGGCATCCTTCAGCGATTGCATTTGCTCGCTGGCCGGCGCTGCGGGCGGGGCGCGGCGGAAACCGAGCCGGGCACGCGCGCGGTCCAAATCGCTGCGCGTGATCAGCAGGCGGCGCACCGCCACATCGAGCGGCACCAGCAGAACAGCCAGCAGCAGCAGTTCGAGGCTGATCGGATTAATGGCCGGCCGCGCTTGCAGCGTATGCGCAAACGTGTCGCCCGGCTGGCTGGTCAGGTCGCGGCCGCCCGTCAGCACAGCGGCGTCCATCAGCGCCTCGCCGCCACTCTGGTTGCCGGGCGCGTACTCGGGCGAATAGCTCATCACCCAGCCGAGCGTTTCGTTGACCGCTGTGCCGCCTTCGGCCGCGCCTGATAGCCGCACCAGATAGACCCCCTCGCTGGCCGGTGTGAACGCGCCTTCGTAACGGCCGGGCGCGGTTTGCCGCACCGGAAGGTCGAAGGCGGTTCCGTCGGGCGCAACGACGCGCGCCGTCAGCGCCAGCCCATTCAGGAAGCCGCCGCTGTCATCGCGCGCATCCACGCTCAGCGACGCCTGTTCGCCCTGCATGGTCACGAAAGCTTCGATATTGTTTGAGGCGCTTTCGGTGATACTCCATTCCACAGCCTGCCCCCAGAAGCGTGGGAACTCGTCCCAGTTTAGCCAATTGGCCGCCCAGCGCCCGGTCGCGTCGCTGGTGAAAGCGGCTGCGCGGCCCAGTCCATACTGCCATTGGGCGAGGATTGGGTCGAAGTACGGTGCGTCGCCACGCAAAACGACCTGCGCTGTCTGGCGCGGCGTGGTGGCGACATAGCCGAGCAGCGGCGGTGCGGCTGCAATGCCGTCCAGTATCGGGCTGTTCTGGAAAATGCTCGGCGTGAACTCGTGTTCGATGATATAGGAGCGCGTGGCCAGCACCGTTTCCTGCGTGAAAATGGACGGGATGGTTTCGACGTCCGTCACGGCGTGATAGTTGCCGCCACCCGCTTCGGCCATGTTGTCGAGAAACGCTGCCGCCCCCGCGCCGATAGCGATCACGCTGGTCGTGATGCCGAAATCGTCGTGCAGTTCGCGCGTCAGTTCGGTCAGCCCAGCCTCGGGCGCGCCGCCGTCGGTGAGCAGGATGATGTGCTTGCGCGGCGATGGGTCCTGTGTGAGCGCTTCTCCGGCCAGCCGCATACCGGCCAGAATGTCGGTTCCGCCGCCTGCGCGAAGCTGCGCAACGAGCGATTGCAGGCCCATCCGGTTCAGGACGGGTTGCACCTCGGCAATCCAGGCGCCGCCGGTATCGAACGAAACGACGCCCGCGCGGTCGGTGGGCTGCAGGAAGTCAATCGAGCGGATGATGGCTTCCTTGGCCAGTTCGAGGTTCTCGACGCCGCTCGACCCGATGGTGGACATACTTCCCGAACGGTCAATCACGTAGGCGATGGTGAGCTGCGGCAGGCGCTGCTGATCTTTGATCTGGCTTTCGACCGGTAGCGCGTCTTCGAGCGGCGTCTGGAAATAGCCGCCCGGCCCATAGCTGTCTGGCCCACCGATTACGACCAGCCCGCCGCCGAGGTCGCGCACGTACTGGTTGAGTGTTTCCATGCGGCTGGTTGAAAGGCCAGTGGCAGGCACGTTGGCCAGTATCACCGAGTCGTAGGCTTCGAGGCCGGCCAGGCTGCCCGGCAGGCCGGAGGGGGCGGTTTCGTTGACGGTGTAGCCGAGTTCGGTCAGCGCCGCCGCCAGTGCCTGCACGTCCTCGCTTTCCGGGCGCACCAGCAGCACGTTCGGCGCGCCGGTCACGCGGCTGAAGGCGGCCAGCGCGTTGTTGGCCAGATAGGTATCGGCCGCAGCGTTCTCCACGCGCACCTGAAAATCGCGGAAGCCCGCCTCTCCAGCCGTCATTCCGAGCGAGAAGATATTGTCCCCCGGCCGCAGTTCGACTTCCTCGCGCCGGATGGTTTGCCTGCTGGCCGTCACCGTGAGCACGGCGGTCGTTTCAGCGTCCGAACGAACCGTGATGCCGAGGTCGAACTGCTGGCCGCTGGCCACCTGTTCCGGCGCGTCCACGTTGCTGACCAGCAGTTCGGGGCCGGGGCTGCGTGTGAGCGGCACGACGTCAATCTGCACACCGTTAGCGGCGGCCCGCCGGGCGGCGGCGCTGGCATCCCCCACCGTTTGCGCGCCGTCGCTGAGGATGACCATGCGCCGGGCCGCCCCTTCCGGGAACAGCGCCAGGCCAAGGCTGATCGCTTCTTCGAGGTCGGTATTGCCGGTGATCGGCGTTGAGCGCAGCGGGGCCAGTTCACCGCTGGCGCTCATCGGCCGCTCGACCAGCGCATTCGCCCCAAACGCGACCACCGCCGCCTCGTCCCCCGGCGGCATGGCAGCCAGCGCCTCGCGCACCCATGCTTCCTGTGCCTGGCGGGCCGCTTCGTCCATGCTGTCCGAGCGATCCAGCAGGAACACGATCGCCAACTGGTCGCTGGCGCGCACGAGCGAAGCGCCAGCCAGCGCCAGCGTAACCAGCGCCAGAATGAGCAAGCGCAGGATCAGGCTGGTCCAACTGCGGGCGCGCTGAAAGCGCCGTCGCGGCCAGCCGATGAAGGCGGCCAGCGGCAGCGCCAGCAGCAACAGCAGCGCCCACGGAGCGGTGAAACTCATTGCGCCAGCTTTCGAATCAGCGCGGTCATGTCGTTGTGGAAGTCCGGGTCGGCGCGCACCGAAATGCCGTTGCGCCGCGCCAGCTTCTGCAGGTCTTCCGGTAGGTCGAGCGCTCTCGGTATAGCCGCCCCACGCACCAGCACCGGCACAACCGGGATGCCCTGGCGCAGAGCCGACGCGATCTCGATACGAACGAAGTCGTTGGGGTCTTCCAGCCGGCGCCAGCTTTGGTCATCGGTGACGGTCAGCCACGTCGGGCCAATGACGGCCAGCAGCCCGGTGCTGTTCTTCACCTGCTCGTCGAGATACTCCACGAAGTCCACGCCAAGCGGGATGTTGTCCACGTCCTTGAAGACGCTGTCCGCGCCGAGGTCGCGTACCAGCCGATCGTAAATGCGCCCAACCGCCTCGTTGCTGTCTGAACGGCGGTAGGAGATGAACAGGTGATGCCCAGCTTTCGCCGGGGCAGGTGTTTCTGGCTGCGTGGCGGCGGCGCGCATGAGCAGTTCGAACGGGTCGGGCTGGGCGGCCGGCGGTGGTGCCGGTGGTGGCTGGACAGCGGCGGCTTGCGTGGCCACCATCATGAACGCTTGCTGCACCGCCAGCACGTTCTGCTGATTCTTGCCGTAATCGAAGATCGCGCCCGGCGCGGCGAGCTCGCTGCGTACCCATACATCGCAGGCCGTCGCGTCAAACGGCCGGATGCCAATGGTGACATATTCGCCAAACGACACGGCAGACATAGCGGCCGCCGCCACCAGCATCAGTTGAGCCGGATTCTCCTGCTGGATCTGTGCGCCGAGATAAATCAGCGCCGCGCGCGCGATCTCATACGCCTGCTGGGCCGGATGGGCGGTGCGAAACGTGTCTTCGAACGAGGAGGACATCAGTCAAAGCTCCGAGAATCACTATGCAGGCGTGGCGGGTGCGCTAATCGGCTTGAAGCGTGACGGCGCGCGCTGGCGGCGGAAGTAGATCCACCATTCGATGAGCAGAATGGCGAGGGCGGCCAGCGCGAACAGCGGCCACAATTCGCGCACGCCCACCGCATCCCCCGGTTCGGGCAGCACCGTTTCGCCGCCAATCTGAATGCCCGGCCGGGGCGCGATGTCGCTCTCCGCCGCGTCGAACAGGTTGACCGCGAAGACGGCGCTTTGCGTCACTGTGTCGCCTTCCAGCGTTTCGACTGTGTACAGGCCAGGCGTATCCGTCCCGCTGACGACCGCACCGCCAGCCGTATCGAGAGCCAGCGTGTACGGTTCACCATCGGGCGGGGTGATGCGAATCGCGTCCGCGCCCGGTTCCGGGTTGATCGCAACGGCATCGCCCACCGCCCGGCTGAAGGGGGTCGCCACCAAATCCTGCGGCGCGTACCAGTTCACCAGCGAGGCCATCAGCACGGGGAACGCGATCTGCAGCGGCAAATCAGACTCACGCACGTCGAACGTGAGGATAGCGACCTGCCGCCCGCCGGTATCACCGGCCAGCAGCAGCGGCCCGCCGTCAGCCACCACCAGCTCATCGGCCCATTCAGCGTTCACGTCGCGAAAGCGCAGCAGATTGACGCCCGACAAGTCCACAAAGCGCAGGCGCGGGTCGGCCCCGGTCGAACGGATATTCCCGGCCGGGCCTGGGCTGCCATCGGCTGGGCGTTCCAGTGTTCTGCCTACCGTGAACAGTTCGCTGCTGTTTGGCGGGTTGACGATCAGCAGGTCTGTGTCGGGCAGCGTTTCCGGCAGCCAGCCATCCAGCACGATCAGGTCGAATCCCGCGCTGGGGATGCCGGCTTCCGGGCGGCTGGTGACCGTCTGCACGCCGGGCAGGCTGCCGAGCGCCTGCTCGAGGAAACGGTTGCCGCCGGGCGAAATCAGCAGAATGCGGCGAGTGTGCGCGTCATTGGCCACCGTGTAGGCGGCGTCATCGAGCGCCAGGTCGTCCGGCCAGTTTCCAGCATCGGCCGGGGCGGTCAGTCCAGCGCGTACGGCCTCGAACCCGGCAGGAAGACGGTTGGATACCACCGGGAGGACGCTGCTGGCCGGTACCGTCAAACGCTGGGCATCCAGCAGTTCGCCGTCCACGCGCAGGTCGAAAATCACATCGGCATCCACACCACTGAAGTTCTCGACCTGAGCGTATAGCTGCGGGGACTGGCCGGGCAAAGCGCGTACCGCCAGCGCCGTGATCGCCAGATTGCGGTCGCTTGCGCCCACCGGCTCGTAGCGCACCTCGCCGGGCAGGCCGGGTGCGTTGCTCAGTTCCCCGCCGCCGTCGCTGTAAATAACGGTTGAGTAGCTGTCGGCCCCCTGAGTGCCAGCCGCCAGCGTGAAGGCCGTTTCCCAGTCCGCGCCGCCCTGGCCAGCCCCGGCAGCATCGAGGGCCGCCGCCAGTGCCTGCCGGTCGGCCGTGAATGGCGTCAGCACCTCGGCAGCGGTTCCGGCGCGGATGATTGAGAACTCGTTGTCCGCGTTAGCCGTCCCGATCAGATCGCGGGCCACACGCACCGCCGCCTCGAAGCGCGTGCCGGGGCGCCCGTCGCTGGCGTTCATACTGGCCGACGCATCGAGCAGGATCGCCGTGCGCCCGGCGCTAATGGACGGAGTGAGTACGGCGGGCCGGGCCAGCGCCAGCACGAGCAGGGCGATGATCAGAAGCTGGAGAAAAAGCAGCAGATTGCGGCGCAGGCGCTGCCAGGGCGTATTCGCCTCGCGGTCACGCACGACCTGCTGCCAGAGGAACGTGCTCGACACGACGACCTCACGCCGGCGCAGGCGCAGCATGTACAGCAGAATGACCGGGATGAAGAGCGCGAATCCGGCCAGCGCGACAGGGTTGAGGAAGGTCATGCCGCGATTATAGCTACTTGCCCACAGCCGCGCTTAATCGGCGAAATCGGGAAAGGTACTTCCTGGCGTTCTTCGCGTTGCCTTCTTTATTCTGTCCGCAGAGCGCGGGAGATGTTCATGCGCCCCAGGCGGAAGGCGGGGTAAAAACCAGCAGCGACGGCCGCCGCGACAGCGACCGCGAAGGCGAGCGCGTATTCCGCCGGATCGAGGCGTAGTTGCATCGTCCAGCCGAACGAGCGCACGTTAATCACGGCGATCAGCACCACAGCCAGCGCCGTGCCGATCGGCAGCGCAGCCAGCCCGGCGGTTACGCCCATCGCTGCCGTCTGGATCAGCGTGAAGGCCCACAATTGGCGGCGGCTCATACCGTTGGCGCGCATCACGCCGAACTGCCGCGCCTGCTCGATTTGCAGCGCCATCAATGCGCTGAGGATGCCGATGAACGCAACGGCCACCGCCAGCATCCGCAGCGCCTGGGTGATAGCAAACGTGCGCTCGAACACCTCGAACACGTTATCGCGCAGGGCGCGGTTCGAGCGCACGAGCATATCCGTGCCGGCCAGTTCAGCTTGCACGGCCTCCAGCGCGGCGTTCGCGTCTGAGCCCGGCTGCAGAAATACGGCCAGCGTCGAGATGTACGGGTCGTCGTAGTACTGGCGATAAACCGGGTTGGCCATGAACACCGCGCCCTGGTCGCTCGTGTAATCGTAGTAAACGCCGATCACGGGGAACGTCACGTTCCCCCGGCTCGTCGCGAGGGCGACTTCGGCGTTTTCAGGCGTGATTCCCCGGCGGAAGGCGAACGGTTCGCTGACCATCACGCCGCCGTCGAGCAGCGCCGGCCAGTAATCCTCTTCCGTGCGCCACACGAACTGGCGCGGACTGCTGGTCACTTCGCCATCGGCCACGTTCAGGTTTGCGGGCGGTAGCTGTGGGTAATCGGGCGCGCTGGTGCTCACGTTCCGGCCGGCCACCACCCGTTCAACACCGGGCAGGGCGCGCACCGCATCCGCCAGCGCCGGGTCAAAGTCGCCACTGCTGCGGACGGCGGTGAGGGCCGGCGGCGAAACGTAGATATCCGCGCCGAGTGTCACGTCCAGCCAGTCGCCGATGGTGCTCCGGAAGCTGCCAATCATGATGCTGACGCCGGCGATCACGCTGACCGCAACAGTGAGCGCCGCGACTGCGATGGACGTGCGCGACAGCGAACGCGAAACCGAGCGCGGGCCAAGCGTGCCCGGTACGCCAAACAGCCGCCCGGTGACAGGCGTTATCAGCGGCATGAGCAGGACCAGCAGCGCAGGTGTGAGCAGCGCCCCGCCCACCACGATGGCGAACAGGCCGCCGAAGCCGAACGACAGGTTGCTGATTGGCAGCGCAAGCAGCACGATACCGAGCACGATCAGTCCGGCGGCCCCCGCCGTGAGCCATGGCAGCAAGCGGCGCGTGCGTTCTTCCAGCGATGAACGGCGCATCGAACCGGCGGGCGGGGTGCGGGTGGCGTCAATGGATGGGACAATCGCCGCGAACAGGCTCGCCAGCAACCCGACGGCCACCCCTTTCGCCATTGTCAGCCCATCCACCGTTACGCCCTGCACGCTAACCGTGAAATAGAGGTCGCTGATCGTCTGCGCGATCAGCCCGACCGAGGCGCGGCCGAAGAGGATGCCGAGCGACAGGCCGATGATGGTGCCGATCAGGCCGAGCAGCAGCGCCTCACCGAGTATGAGCGTGAACACTTGCCGCTGCGTCGCGCCGAGCGCGCGCATCGTGCCCAGCACCTGCCGCCGCCTCACCACCGAAAACGTGACCGTGTTGTAGATGAGGAACATGCCGACGACCAGCGCCAGCAGGGACAGGGCTTGCAGGTTGAGTTCGAAGGCACTGGTCATCTGGGCAAGCGCGCTCGAACTGTCACGCGTGGTAGCGATGGCCGCATCCGGAGGCAGCAGCGACCGAATCGGGCCTACGTCGAAACCGTCGGGCAGGATCAGGTCAATCCGGCTGATGGTGTCGGGGTGGCCAGCTATTTCCTGCGCGCTGGCGATGTCCGTCAGGATGAGTCCGTCGAGCGCCTGCGCAGTCAGTGGGTCATCGGTCGCCAGCGTACCAGCGATGGTCGCCGTCACGGGCCGCCCACCCGGTTGCAGCGTGACGGTATCGCCGGGCTGCAGGCCATATTGTTGCGCCAGCCCCGCGCTGATCAGTATCGCATTCGGCTGTGCCAGGAATTGATTGAGCGCCTCAAAGGCATTTGCGCCTTCGCCACCCACCTGCACGTTGGTTAGGTAATCGCGGAAGGGTGGTTCGGCGAATGGGTCAACGCCCAACAAACGCAGCGGGCGGTTGCCCAATTCGGGTGAACGCACATAGTCTTCCACCACCGGAGCGGCGGCTTCAAGATGAAGCTCCGCGCGCAGTTGGCGGTACAGTTCGGTCGGCAGGCCATTCGCGCCGCCGATGATCTGGTGCGTCGCCTTGCCGGTGACGGTTTCGGTGCTGAGGGCGAAAGCGCGGCTGGCCGAGCCGTTAGCCAGGTCAATCGCGACGACGACGGCCACGCCAAGCGCCACCCCCACGATGAACAGCACGCTTTGCAGGAAGCTGCGCGCAATCGAACGCTGCGCCAGCCGGAACAGAATAGGAAGATGCATCAGCGATGCCTGTTGGTGCAGCACGGAACGCGCGCAGTCTAGACCATTCAGATGAGCCTGAGGTAAGGGGATGGTTCAGCAGTTGAAAGTGGCACCCGACGTGGAATGCGGAAAGAGGTCGAGCGGCGTGCGTTGAGGAAGCAATCGGCGGTGTGTCCGCCGCAACCCGCTGTTGAGTTCCTCTTTTCCAGTTGGCCTTGCAACCGCCTTGGGCCAATTGCTTGACTCCGCACCAAATCCGGCGCATAATGTAGAACATAAGTTCTGTTTGATGTGCTGCTGTGTACTTCTTCGCTTATTCCTGACAACCTCCACTCCCCCATACCAGCAACCCCCATCCGACTCCCCCGGTGGGGGCTGCTGGTTTTTTCAATCGCGCCACTGCCTCGAAACGTGAAGAAGCCTATATAATCTGTGAACTTCGTAAAACAATCCGGATGATCTCAACGTCGGGCTACCCCCTCTTGAGGGAGCAGGGTGCCGAAGTATCCGGAATGTTACACAAAACCCGCCGTATAAAATTGTGAGAGTATTTAGAAGTTGTGGATCATCGCCGGAAAATCCACTATACTGCTGCATAGTTCATTCAGTCATTCTAGAGTCTTCATCAAGCCATGCGCCTACTCAGCCTGCTTCTGATCGCTCTCCTCGCCCTCACGGTCGTGCACTCGAACCCGGCGGATGCCAGCGCACCGGGCTGCCCCGCCAGCGGCGTGCGCGCAAAAGCGACGGACTTGCTGGCGCGGGCCGAAGCCGAAGCGCTGCTCCGTGAACTCGACTGCGCGCTGGCCAGCCGCTACGCCGACTCTCAGGCGCGTGAAGACCGGATCGCGGCGGCCCTCAGCATCGGCTATTACGGAACAGCGGCGGCCGATGCCAGCATCCTGCGCAAGCTCGACCGCGCCAGCTTTGACGCCTTCACCAGCGAGACAGCTGCCGAAGTCAGCGCGGCCCCCGGTGACCTGAATGACCTCGCCCGTTTGGCGCTGCTTCACTGGGCTGATGCCCGCGACGACCTGGCGCTGACCGAATACCAGTCCATCCTGGCTCTCCAGCCCACAAATGTCTTCGCGTATCTGTTCCGGGGATCGTCCCGCTTGTACACGGGCGAAGATCTGGTCGCGGTGGCCGACTTCCAGCAGGCCGTCAACCTCGACCTGAACAATCCGCACGTCTACTCCGTCATCGGCTCGACGCATCAGCAGGTGGGCAATGTCTTCGACGCCCTGATCGCGCTCGACTACGCCATCCGCCTGAACCCGAACGATGCCCGCAGTCATTACTTCCGGGGCATGGCCCTCTTCGACAATCAGGATTTGCACGGCGCATACGCCGAGTTCACGCTCGCCCTGAACAGTGACCCCAACTACGCCGATGCGTGGTACGACCGCGCCCGGGTGGATGTGCTGCTCGCCTCGCCCACCGACGCGATGGCGGACCTGGATCACGCACTGAGCATCAATCCCGACTTCGACCTGGCGCTGGTGTTCCGGGGCGCGCTGCACGAGTGGGCGGGCGACCGCGCCAGCGCGACTGCTGACTTCTTCGCCTACACCAACGTACTCGATGCCAGCGTGATGAGCGCAGGCCAACTGGCCCCGAACGTTCCGTCTACGGTGACGCTCGACACGCGCCTGCTCTACACCTTCACCTTCGAAGGCAGCGCCGGCCAAACCGTGCAGCTTGCCGCACAGTCGCCGGTTGAAC
>JAEURB010000020.1 GCA_016788435.1 Anaerolineae bacterium
GGATTTCTCCTGAGCTTGGATTCGGAAGGTGACTTGCCGGAATTGTGCCACAACTGCTGCATTTCGACAATTATTAAGATTGCGATTGGTGCAAATGGTGATTTGTTACTGCCGGTTGGGTGGGACATAATGACTAAAGGACAACGAATAGCGGGAGCGAGGGAGATCATGGAAATCGCCATGGTGGGGCTGGGGCGCATGGGCGGCAATATGGCCCATCGGCTGCTGCAGGGCGGCCACCGGGTGGTGGTCTGGAATCGCAGTAAGGAGCCAGTGCGCGAAGCGGTGGCCGCAGGCGCGCTTGAAGCACCGGGTGTGAGCGACTTTGTGCAGATGCTGACATCGCCGCGCGCAGTCTGGATGATGTTACCCGCTGGCGACGTGACTGAGCAGATGCTGCTGGCGCTGATGGACCTGCTGGAGCCGGGCGATACGATTATTGACGGCGGCAACAGCAACTATCACGAAACGATTCGCCGCGCCGGGCTGGTGAAGGCGCGTGGCCTGCATTACGTGGACGTGGGGACAAGCGGCGGTATCTGGGGACTGGCCGAAGGCTACAGCCTGATGATTGGTGGCGACATCGAGCCGGTTGAGCGCCTGCGCCCGATCTTCGAGACGCTCGCGCCTGCGCCCGACAAGGGCTGGGGGCATGTAGGGCCGCATGGGGCAGGGCACTTCGTCAAGATGGTGCATAACGGCATCGAGTACGGCATGATGCAGGCCTTGGCCGAAGGCTTCGAGATCATGAAGAAGAAGACGGCCCTCGAACTCGACGTCAGCCAGATCTCCGAAATCTGGCGCTATGGCAGCGTCGTTCGCTCGTGGCTGCTCGACCTGACCGCGTCGGCGCTGAAGGATGACCCCAATCTGCCGGATATCGCGCCGTGGGTGGCCGACAGCGGGGAAGGGCGCTGGACGGTGCAGGAGGCAATTGATCTGGACGTGCCTGCCCCGGCCATCACGCTGGCCCTGATGATGCGCTTCGTCAGCCGCAATGATGACAACTACGCCGCCAAGCTGCTGGCTGCCATGCGCGCCGGGTTTGGGGGCCATGCCATCAAACCCGCCGAGAGCCATTGACAGGAGGCGGCATCATGAGTGAACCAGGCAACAGTTTGCCAACCACCATCATCATTTTTGGCGCATCGGGCGACCTGACGCGGCGCAAGCTAATCCCGGCCTTGTTCCAACTGCAAGAGCAAGGACGGTTGCCCAATCCTACCCGTGTCGTGGGTTATGCGCGCCGGCCGTATACAGATGAAACGTTCCGCGATTTGGTGCATGACGGGACGGTGACGGCGCATAGCGACGAGACACGCGCTGGGCACTGGGAGACCTTCGCCAGCATGCTGACCTATTTCAAGGGCGACCTTGATCACTCGGGTGACTTCGGGCGGCTGGCGGAATATCTCACGAATCTGGAAGGTGGTCCGGCCAACCGCCTGTATTACCTGGCGACCGCACCCGAACACTACGAGCCGGTCGTGCGGGCTTTGCGCACTCACCAGATGAATAAGGAGAACGGCGGCTGGCGGCGAATCGTCATCGAGAAACCTTACGGCGTAGATCTCGCCTCGGCCACCGCGCTCGACAAGACCGTCCATACCGCGTTTCGTGAGCGGCAGGTCTACCGGATTGACCATTTCCTCGGCAAAGAGACCGTGCAGAACGTGCTGGTTTTCCGCTTCGCTAACGCCATCTTCGAGCCGGTGTGGAACCGCAACTATATTGACCACGTGCAAATCACCGTGGCGGAGGAAGTGGATGTCGGCACGCGCGCCGGCTACTACGATCAAACGGGCGTGCTGCGCGATATGTTCCAGAACCACATGCTCCAGCTCCTCGCCCTCACCGCGATGGAACCACCGGCTTCGTTCGATGCCGATGCCCTGCGCAACGAGAAGGTGAAGGTGTTGAGCGTGCTGCGTCAGCCGGAAATGGCCGACACTGTGCGCGCGCAATACGACGGCTACACCGGGGCGGACGGCGTGAGCCCCGATTCGACCACGCCCGCCTACGCGGCGCTCAAGCTGTATGTGGACAACTGGCGCTGGCAGGATGTGCCGTTCTACCTGCGCAGCGGTAAGGCGCTCAAACGCAAGACGAGCGAAATCAACATCCACTTCCGCTGCCCGCCGATCCTGTTCTTCAACAATTCCGACGGCCAGCCGCTGGAGCCGAACATCCTGTCCATTTGCATTCAGCCCGACGAAGGCGTGCACCTGACGTTCAACGCCAAAGTCCCCGGCTCCTCAGAGATTCGCAGCAAGCTGTTGCTCTTCCACTACAACGATGCCTTCGGCGATGCCGCGCTGCCCGATGCATACGAGCGCCTGCTGCTCGATGTGCTGCAAGGTGACGCGGCGCTCTTCACCCGCGAAGACGAGATTCGCGCCCAGTGGAAGCTGATTGATGCGGTACGGGCGGGCTGGAAACGCGGCGGCGCGCCGCTGGTCACCTATGCTCCCGGAACATGGGGGCCAAAAGAGGCGGACGAACTGCTGGCCCGCGATGGCCGTGTGTGGCGGCACGGCTGCGGAGACCGGATTGGATGAGCGGCGTACTGATCTATCCAACCCACGCCGCCGCGTCACGGGCGCTGTGCGACCGGCTGGTGCAGATTTCCGAGAGCGCGATGGCGGTGCGCGGGCGCTTCATCATGGCGCTGACCGGCGGCAACACGCCGCGCATGGCCTACGAACTGCTGGCTGGTGAGTTTGCGCCCGACATGAGTTGGGAATCCAGCTACCTCTTCTGGACGGACGAGCGGGCCGTGCCGCCCGATTCGCCCGACAGCAATGCGCGGATGGCGCGCGAGACGCTGATCAACTACATCCAGGTTCCGTTGGATCGGGTTCACCGCATCCACGGCGAAATCCCGCCGGAACAGGCGGCCCAACGCTTTGACATGCAGTTGCACCACTTTTTCGAGAGCCGGAGCTTGTCCACGCCACGTTTCGATGCGCTGCTGCTTGGCGTTGGGCTGGACGGGCAAATTGCGTCGCTGCCGCCCGGTTCACCGGCGCTCGGCGAACGCCAGCATTGGGCGACGAAAACCCAGCGCGACGATGAGCCATTCGCACGGATCAGCCTTACGCTACCCGCCATCAACAGCGCTGCGCACGTTCTGGTACTGGTGACCGGCGCGGAAAAAGCACCGATCATCGCGCAGACGCTGAGGGGAGCGGTCAGCGCAAGCCCGCTGCCGTCCACGTTAGTCGCTCCGGTGAGCGGCGACTTGACCTGGATACTTGACGAGGCTGCCGCGCACGACCTATAGGCCAAACAAACAGCGCCAGGAGGAGTATCCCGGCGCTGAATAGTTCTGAAGTACTGGCGCAAATCAGCCAGTCAGAATCTCGGCCAGCCGCAGCAGGGCCAGGTCAATCGGTTTGGTTTTGCCGGCGACTTCTTCGTGAGGCGTCGTCGTCAGCTTGCTCGACTTCTGGCCCACGAGCACGCCGCTCGTGCCGTCAATCAGCAGTTCGGCGGCCATCGTGCCCAGCCGCGAGGCGAGGATGCGGTCGAACGCGCCCGGCGCGCCGCCGCGTTGAATATGGCCGAGCGTCGTGGCGCGAATTTCGAAGCCCAGCTCCTTCTCGCGCGGGCGCAGGGCCGCCAGGAGCTCGCCGGCGTTTTGCGCCGCGCCTTCAGCCACGACGACAATACCATTGGTCTTGCCGCGCTCATACGAGCTGGTCAGCGTATGGGCGATGTCCTCGGGCGTGGTGACCACTTCGGGGATGATCGCCATCTCTGCGCCGCCAGCAATGGCCGACATGACAGCGAGATAGCCGCAGTCGCGGCCCATGACCTCAACCAGAAACGCGCGCCGATGCGAGGAAGCTGTCACCTTCAGGCGGTCAATGGCTTCTAGCGCGATGTTCAGCGCGGTATCCACGCCAATCGTCATATCCGAGCCAACCAGGTCGTTATCAATCGTCGAGGCCACGCCGACGACCGGGAAGCCCAGTTGGTGCAGGGTGTAAGCGCCCGTTTGCGAACCATTGCCGCCAATGACGACCAGGCCCTCGATGCCGGCCGAAGCCAGATTGTCGAGGGCAAGTTTGCGGCCTTCATCGGTCTTGAACTCCAGGCTGCGGGCGCTGCCGAGGATCGTGCCGCCCGATTGGATGATCCCGCCAACATCGCGCGGGCCGAGCGGCCGGAAGTTCCCCTCGATTAGGCCCTCATAACCCCAGCGCACGCCGAAGACTTCGACGCCCCTGCTGTTTCCGGCGCGGGCCACGGCCCGGATGGCGGCATTCATTCCCGGCGCGTCACCGCCGCTTGTCAGTACTGCGATGCGTTTCATCGTGTTTGCACTCTCAGTTTGTTCATACTGACCGTCATTTTAGCGTGTTTGCCGCCCACAACAATGCAGCATTTCAGCCGAAGTCCGGGCATAATCACGATCTCTTACATCAGCACAGCGCCGCTGAAATCCAGGGGGAATCATGGCCGCAACCGACAGGCTGCCGGATGTGTCGCCCGGCGAGAAGCAGTATCGCAGCCGGGTATGGGGTTGGGCCATGTACGATTGGGCCAACTCCGCCTTTGCGACCACAATACTGGCGGCGGTGCTGCCGGTGTACTTCAGCGCAGTCGCAGCTGCTACGCTGAACAGTGAGGCCAGCGCAACGGCCTACTGGAGCCTCGGCCTCAGCGTTTCGCTGCTGCTGACTGCCATTCTGTCGCCTTTTCTCGGCACACTATCGGATGTGCGGCGCAGCAAGAAGCGCTTTCTAGGCATCTTCGCGGCCATCGGCATTGTGGCGACCGGCCTGCTGGTGCTGATTGACCGGGGCGACTGGGTGGCGGCGCTGATGTTGTTCGTCATCGCGCGCATCGGTTTTGTCGGCTCGTACACCTTCTACGATTCGCTGCTGCCGCATGTAGCCCGGCCAGACGATCAGGATCGGGTGTCGGCGCTCGGCTATGCGATGGGTTATCTGGGCGGCGGTATCCTGCTGGCCATCAATGTCGTCATGATTTTCGTCCTTCCCGGCACCTGGGGGCCACGGCTGGCCTTCCTGAGCGTGGCGCTGTGGTGGGCGGTCTTCTCGATTCCGATTTTCCGCCGTGTGCCCGAGCCAGACACAATAGCTGCGCTGAAACCGGGCGACAGTGTGACGCGGGCCAGCCTGCGCCGTATGTCGCACACCTTCGGTGACCTGCGCCGTTACCGTGAGCTGTTCAAGTACCTGCTCGCGTTCCTCATCTACAACGATGCCATTGGAACAATCATCGGGCTGGCCGTCATCTACGGCGCCGAGCTTGGTTTCGGCTCAACCGAACTGG
>JAEURB010000044.1 GCA_016788435.1 Anaerolineae bacterium
GGACAGACACTTGAGGGAGCCATGTACGGGACATCGGGACAGAATTGCGGACAACGGATGCGCTGTGAGGCAAGCGGACAGTCAGCAGCATAGGACAGAGTAGGGTGTTTGGGGCGAAAGTATGGTGGACTGGATGGACGCAAGTTCGTAAGTCACCGTAAGCCCGCTGCCGCTTCAAGCAAGGGGCTGAAGCCACCTTGTTGGGGCTACTTGCCTGACTTTGCAACAGCCCTTTCCCGGCACGCCGGGCAAGAGCGGGCCGTCGGGAAGCGCGTTACAATCTGACAGTTGCGCGTTGGAAGATGAGACGGGTGGGGAGACGATTCTGCGATGATGATGGGGCCGATTCAGCTCATGCTGATCAAGTTCGATGCAGCCGACCGCTTCGCCGGCGCGATCCGCAAGGAGATCGCCGACCTGCGCCGGCGCGGCTTGCTTCGCCTGATTGACCTGCTGTTCGTCGCCAAGACGAGCGACGGCCGCCTCTCCACCATGACCTACAGCGACATGAACGCGGCGCAGTCGGAGGAATTCGGCGCGGCCATCAAGAAGATGCTCGGCCTGGAAGAAGTCGAGGCGCTCACCGATGCCCACGCCTTCGAACTGGTCGAAGACAGCCTGGGTCTGAGCGCCCGCGATGTGCATAGTCTGGCCGAGGCGATTGAGCCGGGCGAAGCGGCGCTGGTGCTGCTGGTCGAGCATGTCTGGGCGGGCAAGCTGCGGGCGGCCATACACGAGTCTGGTGGGCGCATGGCGATGCAGGCGCTCCTCACAAAAGATGCCCTGGCCCTGATTGGCGAAGAACTGCGGGCGATTGTCGAGGCCGAGCGCACGATTGAACTGGCCGAGGGCATTCGCGGCGCGGCCATGCTCGATGCGCTGATGTCGGTGGCCGAGGCCGAGGATACTGAAGATGAAGCGGCCGACCTGGCCGCCGCCGACCTGGCCGCCTATGAAGAAGTGCTGAAAAATCAGGTGACGGCCGAGGTGCTGCGGGCGCTGGCCGCGTCGGGCGTGGTGGACCCCAGCGAGGTCACGCGCGCGCTGGACAGCCTGATTCAGGCGGGCCTGCTCGATGACAATGCGCTGGATGCCGCCCGCGCCCAGGTCGAGCAAGTCCATCAGGAAACTGGAAACGTGCCGGGCGCTTAGACGGCGGCAGAGGGCTAGAGCAGCATTTCGCCGCGCGAACGAAGCTGTGCGATCACCTGGCGGTCGGCCTTGCCGAACGCGTAGGCGTCCAGTTGAACCGGCTGCACCCAGGCGAACGCCTGCACGCCCAGCGTTTGCGGCTCGCCGCTTACATAGCGGCAGTTGAAGGTATGCAAGGTGATGCTGAAGTGGGTGAAGGCGTGGCGCACGACGCAGAACAGGTCATCTACCGCCACCTCGATGCCCAGTTCTTCGCGCAGTTCGCGGCGCAGGCAGTCCTCGTAACGCTCGCCCGGCTCGACTTTTCCGCCAGGGAACTCCCATAACCCACCGAGCAGGCCGTCCAGCGGCCGCTGGGCGATCAGCAGTTCGCCCCGCCCATTCCAGATCAGCCCGGCCGTCACGTCGTGATGAGGCGTCGCTGCTCGCGCCCGTTTGACCGGCCGCACATCCTGTGTACCGCGCGCGTAAGCCAGGCAGTGACCGCTGATCGGGCAGGTCAGGCAGCGCGGATGGCGCGGCGTGCACATTCGCCGCCCCAGTTCCATCAGGGCCTGGTTGGCGTCGCCGCAGCGCGTGGGCGGCAGCCAGTCTTCGGCCAGCTCCCACAGGCTAGCCTTAACTGCGCCGGCCGCCACATCGTCTGTTAAATCGGTCACGCGGGCGAAGACGCGAATGACGTTGCCATCGAGGACGGGAACGCGTTCACCGTAAGCGATGCTGGCAATCGCGCCCGCCGTGTAGCGGCCGATACCGGGTAGTTCCCGAAGCCCGGCGGCTGTCCCTGGAAAACGGCCGCCGTAGTGTTCCACCACGATCTGCGCCGCGCGATGCAGGTGGCGCGCCCGGCTGTAATAGCCCAGCCCTTCCCACAGCTTCAGCACGTCATCCAGCGGCGCGGCGGCCAGCGCCTCGACGGTGGGGTAAGCGGCGATGAACCGTTCGAAATACGGCCGCACCGTCTCGACCTGCGTTTGCTGCAGCATGATTTCAGACAGCCAGACGAGATAGGCACGGGCGGGATCGGGCGGGCTGCCGGGCCGCGCGCGCCAGGGAAGATCGGCCGCCTCACGGTCGTACCATGCCAGCAGCACCGCCGAAAACGGAGCGCCCGAAGCGGTCATCGTCAAGGCACGGCGGAGGACTGGCGTTCGAGGAAATGCGGAAGTAGCTTCACTTTCGGCTCCCTTACAGCGAATGAGGAAACTCGCTGCGGGAGTGGTGAACGGCGAAGTGAGAATCGCCCGCAGCCCTTATCCTCGAATGCCTTCTCCCAAGTGGAGAAGAGGAAATTCGTCCCGTCGCGCGCGCCTTCCCTCTCCACCTGGGAGAGGGACCGAGGGTGAGGGCCGCTAACGCACATTTCCAACCGACTCTACTCCTCACATGCTTTTGTTGCGCTCTCACATAATCCGTTAGAATACGGTATGGAAACTCCGCTCACAGGGCAGAGTGTAGCAATTTCACCAGCGGCTTCCAACGCGGGCAGTTTCAGGGGGAATGTATGGGCGTGGGTGAGGCGTTCACCATCGCGTTCAGTGCGCAGGGCACGGCTCCGCAGGCGGTGCAGGCAGCGCGGGATGCCAGCCCCGCGCAGGTGGGGGCGGCCCTTGGCCTGAAACCAGGCGGGCTGGCCATCGCCATCATGGGCGGCGCGGCGTTGATGACGGACGACAGCACCCGCACCATCCGCAGCGGCCTCGAAGACGGCCTCGCCCGCTTTGCACAGGATCATGACGTAACCATCGTGGATGGCGGAACGGCGGCCGGCGTGATGGCGCTGATGGGGATGGCTCGCGCCCGGCGCTCGTTCACCTTTCCGCTGGTAGGAGTCACGGTCGCGGCGCGCACCGCCTGGCCCGGCCATGAACTTGACGATGAAGCGGCCCCGCTTGACCCGTATCACAGCCATTTTGTGCTAACCGGGGGCGAAGACTTTGGTGACGAATCGGATCTGCTGGCCGGGATGGCGCTCTACGCGGCCAGCGAGGGCGGGAAGGCGCTCGGCCTGATCATCAACGGCGGCGCGATTGTGAAGGCCGAAGCCCACGCCCGCGCCACCGGCCCGCTGAAAATGCCGCTGCTGGTGCTTGATGACAGCGGGCGCTTCGCCGACGAACTGGCTGAAGCGGTGCGGAGCGGAAGCAGTGACCCCGCCGTGCAGGATATTCTCGAACACGGTGAAGTGCATGTGCTGTCGGCGCATGCCGGCGCGCGGGGGTTGCGCCAATGGCTGGAAGGCTTTTTCGGCACTTCGCCGGTGGAGGAGTCGCCATGAAACGGCTGATGATCGCGCTGCTGGCCGTCGTGCTGCTGGCACTTCCGCTGGCGGCCTACGCCCAAACCGCCACGCCGCTTCCGTTCGACCCGCTGACGCCAACTCCCAAGCCCACCGCGGCGGCAGTCGGGGCGCAGGCCATTCCTCAGGCCGATAGTGCACTTCCGGCCGAAATCGGGCTAGCCGTCGGGCGCGCCGAACTGGCGGCTGACCGGGCTGAAGTCGCGGCCGATCAGGCATCGTTCGCCCTCGAAGCGGCCAATGCCGCCGTCGAGCGGGCCGACAGTATGCTCAATCAGTTCCAAACGCTTGAAGCGGTCGTCAGCATCATCGGCTTCGCCCTAACCGCCCTGCTGATCATCGGCGGTTTGGTCGGCCTCAACCGCCTGAGTTCGGCCGGGAAAGAGGTTACCAGCCTGCATCATGAGCTTGACGAGCAGATCGCCGAAGCAAAGGCCAGCGCCCGCGCCGAAATTGACGCCGCCCGCCTGGAAGCACGTGAGGAGATGCAAGCCGCCAAGGCGCAGTTGGATGGCGAACTGGCCCGCCGCCAACAAGAGCTGGAGACGCTGCGGGAAAGCGCACAAACCATACGCACTGAGGCCGCCCGTGCCCGGCTGGCCAGCGCCCTGCTGCCGCTCGGCGAACAACAGTACAAGGCGGCCGACCTCGAAGGCGCGATTGCCACCTACGAACGCGCGCTCGAACTGGACGACCGCAACCCCGTCACCTACTACCGGCTGGGTTACGTTTACAACCGCATCGGGCAGTTCGACCGCGCGCTGGAACAGTTGGCGGAGGCGCTCGATATTGACAAGGACTTCCTGCCGGCCAAGGCGGCGATTGGCTACACCTACCGGCGTATGGCCGAGGCGCTGCCGGACGGCGATAACCAACGCGAACTGCTGTTTGCCGAGGCCGAACACCGCCTGCGCGATGCGCTCGACCAACAGACAACGCTGATGGACGATGATGGCGAAAGCTGGTGGGGGTCGCTGGGCGGTCTTTACAAGCGGCGCGGCCAATCCGAACTGGCCAAGGATGCCTACCGGCGGGCCTGCAAGGTCACGCCACACTCGTCTTACCCGTTCATCAATCTGGCCGCGCTGGAGATGAAAGACGGCAACCGCGACGCGATGACGCGCGCCTTTCAGCACGTCGAGCGGGTGGCCCGCGCCGAAACCCAGGCGCAGGCCGGCAACTACTACGGACTGGCCGACCTGATGACCGCGCAGTTGGCATTGGGAAAAACCGCCGAGGCGCAGGATACGATGCTGGCGTTGTTCGATAGCGTGCCGGCCAATGAGAATACGCTCGACCTGGTGCTGGATACGCTGCGGCTGATGCAGGCTGCGCTGGGCGGCGAAGCGGCGGCCCCGGCCATCACCCAGGCGATGCAGGCTATCCAAAGCGAACAGGCCCGCCGTTCCGAGCCTTCCTCTTAAACACAGAAGCGCCGGTATGTGTTCACCGGCGCTTCAAATCTGTCTATCACGTTTGGTTGGAGCATCCCCTACCGGGGACCAAGTCCTGCCTCAACTACGCAGGCTCGTCGTGGGACCTATGCACTTGTGCGTTTCCACTACTTCCAAGCTTGGCCCCCTTTCTCCCGCATTTCGTTCCTTGACTCTCACTATAGGACAGATCCGGGGATTGTCAATTACCGCAAAACAGGGGGGCGTTAGACGAACGAACCGCCTTGTCCATCGGCTCAGGCGCGCACGGCCGCTTCGAGCAGTTCGACGAAGCGGGCGCGGCTGGCCCGTACCGCCACCTTGGCGTTCGGTGGCTGGTTGAGCAGCCTCAGCGGGTCAACGACCGTCTGGCCCCGGCAGAGCGCCCCCAGCGTTTCGATGACTACCGTCCAGTGTTCGTATTCGACTACCGCCGAGTCGAGCGCGGCGGCCATCGCAATCGGGTCAGGCAGGTCGTAGCCCTTCAACTGCGTGGTGCTGGTGGCGAACATATCCACCGCGCTCTGAATGTCCACGCAGAAGGCGGCCAGCGGCGTGCCGATGGCGCGCAGGGCAGCCGATTCGGCCGGGTTGAAGGTGGCGTACTTGCGCGAAATGTCCCAGCCGATCATCTCGATGGGCAGCCCGGACTCGAAGACGATTTTGGCCGCTTCGGGGTCCGCCCAGATGTTGTACTCGGATACCGGCGTGACGTTGCCGATGCTGTCGCTGGTACCGCCCATCATCACGCAGCGGTGGACAAGTTGGGCGATGCCGGGGTCGCGCAGCAGCGCAGCGGCGACGTTGGTGAGCGGGCCGAGCGTGACCAGCGTGATTTCGCCCGGGTAACGGCGAATAGTCTCGATCAGCACATCCACCGCATGGCCAGAAGCGGGTACGCGGCCCGTCAGCGGCAGGCCGATATCGCCCATGCCGTCCCGGCCATGCACATTCTGGGCGGTCTCCAGCGGGCGCAGCAGCGGCTTGTCGAGACCGGCATACACCGGCGCAGAGCAGCCGGCCAGTTCCAGCGTGTAGAGCGCGTTCTGCACGCCCTGGGCCAGCGGCACATTGCCGGCCACGACGGTCACGGCCTCGATCTGCACATCCGGCGCTTTGGCTGCCATCACCAGCGCGACGGCGTCATCGGAAGCGGTATCGGTGTCAATCAGGAAGCGGCGCATGGAAGTTCCTTGAGTTACGAGTTACGAGTTGAAAGTTACGGGTTGCGAGTATGAAGCATTACGCAGCCAGTGAAAAGCCAGGGCGTGTTTACCAAACTTTCAACTTTCAACTTTCAACTTCTTTTCCTACACCGACCGCATCATGCCGCCGTCTACGCGCAGGGTGGCGCCGGTGATGTAGGCGGCCGCTGGCGAGAGCAGAAACGCGCCCGCCGCGCCGAAATCATCGGTTGTGCCCAGCCGCCGCAGCGGGATTTTGGCGATGCTGGCGCTGCGGATATCCTCGATGCTCTTGCCGGTACGCTGAGCCGCCGCCTCGTCCAACTGCGCGACGCGCTCGGTATCCATGCGCCCCGGAATCAGATTATTGACGCGAATCTGCTGCGGGGCCAGTTCGTCGGCCAGCGTCTTGACCAGCCCGGCCACGCCCGACCGCATGACGGTGGACAGGCCGAGGCGTTCGATGGGTTCGCGCACCGACGACGAGGTGATAGTGAGGATCGAGCCGCCTTCGGTCATGCGTGGGACGGCGGCGCGAATCATGCGCACGGCGCTGAGCAGCGTCAGTTCGAAGGCCGCCTGCCATTGGGCGTCGGTCATATCGAGCGCCAGGCCGCCGGGAGGGCCGCCCGCGTTGACGAGCAGTGCGTGTACCGGCCCCCACGCCGCCGCCGCCGCGACCCACGCCTCGATTTGTTCCGGCTTCGTCACATCGCAGGCGCTGCCGATGACATCCGCGCCCGTCTCTTCGCGCAACCGGGCGACCGCCGCTTCGACGTTGGCCGCGTCCCGGCTGCAAATGGACACCCGCGCCCCATCGGCTGCCAGCGCGCGCGCCACCCCGTAGCCCAATCCCTTGCTGCCCGCCGAAACGAGCGCCACGTTGCCCTTGAGACCGAGTTCCATCGAATAGCTCCTTCTAGTGCTGAGTACTGAGTGCTGAGTACTGAGAAAAGGACTACCGTACCTGAGCCAATACGGAGTAAGTGCCGGTCATCGCGCAGGACGGCCAAGGCACGCACCCCTCAGCACTCAGCACTCAGTACTCTCTTCGCCGGTTCAGTAATGCCCACCCGTGCCAGCACCCATGTCAGGTCGTCGTGCGTGCCGGCGTCTATCGGCGTGAACGGCTTGCGCAGCAGCGGCGTCGCTATCGCCCCGCGCCGGTAGAGCAGCTCCTTGCGGATGGTCAGGTTGATGACCGGCTGATTCTCGTAGCGGATCAGCGGCAGGTAGTGGTCGAAGATCGCCTCGGCCTGCGCGCGGTCGCCGGCCTGCCACGCCTGATAGACTGCGACGAGGATCTCGGTGAAGGCGAACCCGGTCATCGTACCAGCTGCGCCGCGGCCGAGTTCTTCGAGCAGGAACATGCCGCCCAGCCCGCCGAGGACAGCGAACTGATCGGTGCGGGCGCGAATGGCGCTGATCTTCTCCATCAGCGGCGGATCTTCCAGCTTGAGCGTGCGCGCATTCGGGATTTGCTCGGCCAGGCGCGCCAGCATATCCGGCGTCATGGTCACGTTGTTCACGGGCGGGAAGTCCTGCACGACGATGGGGGCATCCATCGCCGCCGCGACTTCGGCGTACAGGGCGATCAGGTCGTCATCGGTGCAGCCTGGCATCGGTGGCGGCGCGATCATCACGCCGAGTGCACCGGCCGCGACGGCCGCCTTGCTCAGGGCGATGCGCTGCGCGGTCTCCGGGTGGCTGGTACCCACGATAACCGGAACGCGCCCGGCTACGGTTTCGAGTACGATCTTCATCACCCGCGTGCGCTCATCCACCGTCATTTTGGCCGCTTCGCCGAGTACGCCGAGGATGGTCAGCCCGTAAGCGCCCATCTCAAGCTGGAACTCGACCAGGCGGCGCAGGCTTGCTTCGTCCACGGCGAGACCGGCGGAGAAGGGCGTCGCCAGAATGTTGTAGATACCTGTGATCGGGGGATGCATCGCCTCGTCTCCGCTCGTCTCATATTGACCCCAGCCCGGCGGCTGCCAGCAGACCAGAAGCATACCGCGAACTGCCAGCCGGCGCGGTATGCTCCGGTATCAAACCGGGTTTGGGGAGATGCCGTGACCATGCTGCGCCTGTTCGTCGCGCTCGACCTGCCCGACGCTGTCAAAACGACGCTCGCCGCGCTGCGAACGGACATCACCGGGGCATCATGGGTCAAGCCGGAAACCATGCATTTGACGCTCAAGTTTCTGGGCGATGGCATTGAGGAATCGCGCGTGCCGCAACTGACGGCCGCTCTGAATACGGTGCAGAGCGCGCCGTTCGCGCTGGCGCTGCGCGGCGTGGGCCGTTTCCCGCCGGAAAGTCGCCAACCGGCACGCATATTATGGGCCAGGCTGGATGCACCGCCTGCGCTGCCGGCACTGGCTTCAGCGGTCGAACGGGCGCTCGAACCCCTCGGCTTTCCGCCGGAACAGCGCGCCTTTGCGCCGCATCTCACGCTGGCGCGCCTCAAGCTGGCGGCAGGCGATCTTGCGGCGGAGCAGTTCCTCAGTCAGCACGCCGGGCTGCGCTCCGAGCCGTTCAGGGTCACTGCCTTTCACCTCTACGCCAGTCTGCTCTCACCGCAGGGCGCGACCTATCAGCGGCTGGCAAGCTTTCCGCTCACGGAACCGCCCTCCGCAACTTCTGCGCCGCAGAGCTGAGGGAGCCACGCCCGGTCATTAGGCCCTCATCCCTCAGCCCAATAAAACGGGGGACACCGATGGTGTCCCCCGTTGGCCGCCTTATCAGGGCGAAACCCGGCCTACGAACCGGGTTCAGGCGTTGGTGTCGGCACGATGAACTGGGCCTCGGGCACCGCTGGTGCAGTGAAGTCCGCATCGCCCGCCATGCTCTGCAAGTCGAACAGGAATGGGCTGTTCGAGGGCACCGTGATCAGGCGCACGTTATCGGCCAACTGCTGGATGTACGTGTACTGGATCAGGGCCGGGTTGGTGCCAATCTGCTCGCTCACCAGCCGCAGAGCTTCGGCCTCGGCCTGAGCGCGCAGGATGATGGATTGGGCGTCACCTTCGGCGCGGGCGATATTGGCGTCACGCTGGCCCTCCGCTTGAGCGCGCGCCTGCTCGGCCTCCTGCCGAATCTGCTGCACGCGCAGGCGTGCCCGTTCGGCTTCCTGCTGCGCGATCTGGGCCTGCTCAATCGCCTCGGTGAACTGGGTGCTGAAGTTGATATCGCGAACGATCAGGTCGTTCAGCAGCAGTCCTTCCTCTGCCATACGCTCGGTCAGCAAGCTTTGAATCTGTTCTTCCATCTCGCCGCGCCCCTGGCCGTAAATCTCCTCGGCGCGGTAGTCCGAAATGACATCACGCACCAAACCTCGCGTGGTGGGCCGAACGAAGTCGGATTCATAGCGATTCTGCCAGCGCGTATGGATGGTATTCACCTCCTCGGGGTCAATCGAGTACAGCACGGTGATATCCAGGCGCACTTCCTGGCCGTCGGTGGTGCGGGCGCGAACGGAGTCGTCGCCTGTGCGCGAACCGTCTTCGATAGTGCCTACCATCGTGTACTGCTTCTGCGAAACGTCATACATCACGGGCTGTTGCACACCCGGCAGGATCAGGTTCGTGCCTGGGCTGCGCGGCGTTTCCAACTGGCCGCTCAACGTATTGAAAACGACAGCGCGCTCGGTGGGCTGCACCACTAACAGGCCCTGGCTAAGAACTCCGGTGACCAGGGCGACGACAGCGCCCGCAACCGCCAGCATAACGCCATTCCGTACCGGGCGTCCTTGCGATGCCGCCAGCACCGCCAGCGCAATACCGCCGGCCAATGCGCCTACGCCCAGCAGGGCGATGAATCCGAATATCGTTCCGACGCTCATCCGTCTTCCTCTTCTCCTCGTGTTGTTGACCTGAAAGTGAACTACGCCGATTATAGCGGCAGGGGTTCCCAATCTCCCCCATTCCCCGCATATTTGGGGGAGTGCGCCCGTTCAGGCTCGCCTGTCCAAATCGTGACAGCGGGCTGAACACGTGCTTATGTGGGAAGATGAGATGATCGTGATTCCGGCTAAATGGAAGCAGCCCTTATGCCCTCTGTTCTGACACTTGGCCCGTTTTCCATGCCCACCTACTCGGCGGCGCTGATGCTTGCAATTGGCGTCTCGGCGCTGGCGGGCTGGAGGTTGTGGGGCGGGCCGGGCCGTTCGTGGGCGGTCATCTGCCTGTTCACCCTGCTCGGCGGCGTGCTGGGTGGCCGGCTGGCGCACGTCATCAACCACTGGGGCTATTTCCAGTTCGCGCTGGCCGAGGCGCTTCGCGTGAATGGCGGCGGACTCGACTGGGCCGGGGCGGCGCTGGGCGGCATTGCCGGGGCCGCGCTGACCGCCCGCCTCTTGCGAACGCCCGTCGCGCCGGTGCTCGATGCGCTCACCCCGGCCCTGCCCCTGCTGGCCCTGGCCGGTTCGGTGGGCTGTGCGGCGGCAGCCTGCGCCTACGGCCGTGAAATCCCCACGCTGGCCGGCGTTTCGCCGCTGGCCGCCGCCGAACTGCCGGATGTCTACGGCCTGGCCGCCCCGCGCTACCAAACGCAACTCTGGCAGGCCTTGTGGTCAGTGTGCCTGCTGGCCTGGGTGGCACTGGTCTTCTGGCGCGGCTGGCTGCGGCGCTGGCGCTTCTGGCTCACGCTTGGCCTGCTGGCGCTCGGCATGCTGATGATTGGCCCCTTCCGCGCGGCCTGAACTACATCTTTTCTGCACCCTCTGCGTTGGCGGGAACGGCGGTATAGTCATAGTCACTCCTGACAAGAAGGGGGAATCATGCGCGTATTCCTGCTCAGAGTGCTGATCTCGACCGTCGTGATCGCCGTCATCATCTGGCTCATCCCTGGTATCACGGTGGATTCACCCTTCGTCACCAGTGTGCAGCCAACCACCGTGACCACCGCCAGCGGCGCGACGGCCACGGTGGCTATGGGAACCTGCCAATCCTACGACGCGGCTAGCGGCACGGTCATCTACGATGTCAATGCGTGCCAGCCAATCGGCCTCATCGGCCATCTGCTCGTGGGCTTCGTGTTCGCCCTGGTGGTGGCCTTCATTCAGCCGGTCATCATCATGTTCACCGGTCGGCTGCTCATCAGCACGATGGGAATCTTCCTGGTCGTCCTGAACGTCA
>JAEURB010000061.1 GCA_016788435.1 Anaerolineae bacterium
GCGGAAGATGCAGCTCTGCACCGTCGCGAAGTCGAAAGCGTCAATGTCGATCATCGTCACGAAGTCGTCGCCCGTGTCCTCGAACGTGAATTCGAGGTTGTCCAGCGTCACACCGTCCGCGTCCACATTGATGCCCACTACCACCGCGCTCACACTCGCCCGCAGCACCACGTTCGAAAGGCGCGTGTTGGCCGCGTCCATCTCAATCGTGCCCGCCGTCGCCGTGTACGTCAGCACTGGCCGGTTGCGCCCGTGCCCCAGCCCGATGATCTGCACGCCCGCCACATCCACCACCAGCGAGGTCGCCGCGCTGATGTTCTCCGCGTGCCCCGGCATCACAATGATGATGTCGCCCGCGTTCGCCGTACACTTGCCCACCGCCCCGTCAATCGTCGCCATCGGCGCGTTGGGGCTGTCACCTTCGTTCTGGTTGCTCCCCGTCCCGCTGTGGACGAAGATATACTTGCCGGTTGTCGGTGGAATCAACGACCCGCCGCCGATCACAGGCACGCCGAAGCTGCTGATCCCATTCGGAAAATTCGTAAGCATTTTTCACCTCGCTCATATCAAACGACCCCGCCGAAACAGGGTCGTTCAGTCTATAGAATGGAACTTATCGGAAGCGATTAGCTGGGGTTGCTGCCAACCACCCAGCGGAAGTCCTGCCAGCCGAAGCTGTAGCGCATACGTCCGTAGAAGCTGCGTACCAGCGTCCCGCCCAAGTCGTCCGCCACGCCGAACTCCGCGTTCAAGCGCCAGAACCACAGGAGCGACTTCACCGACATGCCCGCGTCGATCACAAACCACTTCTTGCCCGTGATCAGCGGGTGAATCACCGGCACGATCCCGGTGTGCGTGTTGATGGCGTTGTTGCCGGTTTCCGGTTCCTGCGTGCTGCCGGTCAGCTTGAGCGCCGTCATGCGGAGCTGCCGCCCCACCACCAGATGAGTCGCCATCGCCACCGTCTGCTCGCCCCGGTCATCGCCCAAACCTTCGAGCTGCACCACCGCCTCTTCGAGGTTCGCTTCGTTCAGCGCCTTCGTGCCGAGGTAGTTATCGACTGCCGTCGCGTCGCTCTTGCTGCGTGGGTGCGAATCGCTGCACAAAGCCACGCCGTCATAGCCGAGGTAGCTGTTCGAAAAGGCGTTGTTGAACACACTCGCCTCATCCTTCACCACCTTGCGGTTGAACGACTGCCCAAGGTTGCTGGCGCTGTCGAAGATGCCCTGATACTGCATATCCTCAATCAGCGTCCGCTGCACCTTGAAGCCGTTGGTCAATTCTTGATGCGTCCACTCGATCTGGTAATCCGGATCGGCGGCATCATAATGCACCTGACCATCCCACGGCTTCGGGTCGCCGAAGCTCCCCACGCGCGACGTGGTTTCCTTCGATTTGCTGCTGCGGCGCACACCGTACACCGGCCCCAGCAGGATCGGGGTGATCTGCCGGTAGTTTTGGAAAAAGATTTCCGTCAGCACCGGGTCAATGTCGGTCAGCTCGTCGAATGCCCGTGCAGTCTCCACATGCCACGCGCGGCGCTGGCTCAGGTCAATCTGAGCTTCGGCGTGGCGGGGGCGGGCTGCGCGGCGCGTAAGCGTATTCAGTAACTTGTTCATCGTCTTGTGCCTCTTGTTTGCTGCGCTACGGCTTACGCCCAGCCGAATGCGTGGTTACCGTTAAAAATGACCTGCGTCGGTTCATCAGCCGTGCTGCTCTTCCAGACGCGGAAGTCGTTGTTGCTGGCCGCGGCCAAGCCCATCCCGCCCGTCGCCAGATCGAGCAGATCGCCGATCGTGCGCACGTTCGGGTCATACACTTCGTAGATCGCGCCGGGGTTGCAAATCACGCTCACAACGTGCCCGTCCACCGTGTTGTCCACATCGTGGGTCGCGATGCCCAAAAACGCGCTGTCGTTGGTCGCGCCGCCGTCGGCCTCGCCCGACTCCAGATTGACCATCTCGCCGCTCGACAGCACTTCCGATGCCTGCACCACAATGTCCTTGATGATCGGCTGGCTGCCATCGATGGAGCCAACCCACTTGAAACCTGCCATCATTCACCTCACTCGTTCAATTTCGTCGTTTTTCCCTCGCGGCGCTTGGCGATCTCCTCAGCAGTGACCTTGTAGCCAGATGCACTGGCCACCTCGGCGGCCCGTCGGTCTGCGTCCGTCACCTTCACTTCTTCCGCGCCCTTGCCGCCGCTGCCCGCGCCAGCATCAAATTTAGGAGCAGGGGGTTTCGTCAACCGTGTCTCGTTCGCGTTCAGCCACGCTTGCAGCTTCTCCGGCGAGTAATCCACCGGTACCAGCGTCCGCGCATCCTCCGGCAGCTTCCCGATCCGCGCCTCATTGCTCTCGCGGATCACCTTCTCCAGCGCCTCCGCCCGCTCCTTAATCGGAGCCAGCGCCGCCAGCTCTGCCGCCCGTTGATCAGCCAGAGAGCGATAATCGCCTTCCTTCTCCAGCTTCTCTTTCTGCGCCCGTTCGATGGCCGCCAGCCGTTCGCTGACGCTCGTGTTCTGCGCCTTCAATTGGTTGATGGCCGTCTCGCGTTCACCCACCCGCTTGTTCAGCGCGTCGATAATCCGCCGGGCCTCGTCCAAATCTTTCGGGTTATACTTGCCGTCGCCCTGCTGATCGCCCTGCTGCTCGTTCTGGCGCTCGCCGCCAGCATCACCCTCTCCCTCGCCGCGCCACGTCCGCCGCCGCCGCAGATCCACCGTCGCTTCACTCGTTGCGCGTCGTGCGCTGCGTAATGTCCGGGTGTTCAAATGTCCGTAAGGCATCGCGCCTGTCTCCTCTGTGGCATCGCGCCACCTTGCTGGTTGGCGCGCCTCCGGCAGCCAGCGTCCCGGCCCTCCATCAGCGCGCCTGATTAAACACCCTCAGTATTTCCCTCTCGCCCGCTGTGTAACGCACAACAAAAATCCCCCGCCGCGGCGAGGGATCGCTTCCGATAAGGCGCATTCTGTGCGTTGAACGGCGCGCCCAAACCTTACGCTTGCCTCAGCGCAAACTGAATTCAGCAGGAGATTCGATCATCATGATGAAATTGACAGCCGTCCGCCGGCAGCACGCCGAAGCACCAATCAACCTCACCCGCGTCCGCCGCTGGCACATCGATGCCACCATCACCGCCACACAGGTCGCGTGGGTGCGCGGCGTCCGTCCGCGCACCGTTCGCGGGGGTGCAGCCATCACCGCCGGGCAGGTGGTCTACAAAAACACCGCCACCAACGAGCACGAACTGGCCGACGCCGATACCGATACCGCCAGCGAAGTCGCCGG
>JAEURB010000155.1 GCA_016788435.1 Anaerolineae bacterium
CTCGGCCGCGAACATGATTTGCATGATATGAAGCGCGAAATCGGGCGGCACAGGCGGCGGAGTCCCCGTGTCGAGCGCGTGCAGGAAGCCCTGCCACTCGCCCACCAGGGCCGCGTCCATCCAGTCGCCCTTCGGCACCGACTCCGGGACGGTACGCCACGTATCGCCGCGCCCGATTTGCACGCCTGCCGCGTACTCCACATTCAGCGTGCCGCGCGTACAAACCAGTTCGGGCAGGTGTTTCGGCGCACCATCGGCATAGCCACCCGAAACCACGGTACCGGCCGCGCCATTGGCGTAGCGCAGGAAAACCATCCCGGCATCGTCGGCGGCCTGATCGTAGAAACGGGTGCTCAGTTGGGCCGCCACGCTGGTGACCGGCGCGTTGATCAGCCAGGTCATGCGGTCGAGCGGATGGACGCCGACTGTCATCCACACGCCGCCGCCTTCTGCCCGGTCGAGGTGCCAGCTGCGGCGGTTCGGCTCCATCCACTGCTTCTGCATGGTGGCCGTGCCCAGTACGACCTCGCCCATTTCGCCCGAGTCGAGAATGGCCTTGGCGGCCACATAGGCGGGCGCGAAGTGGTTGACATGCCCAAGCATCAGGCTGACGCCGGCCTCGTGTGCCGCATCGGCAATCTGCTGGCACTCGGGCAAGGTCGGGGCCATCGGCTTTTCGAGCAGAATGTGCTTGCCGGCCCGTGCCGCTTCGATGGCGACGTGCGTGTGCAGGTGGTGCGGCGTGGCGATGACCACCACATCCACGGCCGGGTCGTTCAGGAGTTGGGCGTAATCGGTGTACCCCACCCCACCATAGCGCGCTGTGAACGCGGCCAGGGCTTCGGCATTGGTGCGAGAGGCCGCCACCAGCACGGCATCGTCAAGCTGCGCAATGGCCTGGGCATGGGCTTCGCCATAATGCCCGGCCCCGATTATCCCGATTCGCCACATCGTCATCAGCCTTCTCTGCCAAACAGCCATTCACTCGGGCGAACAACCTCATGGCACGCCGCCATTCGTTCACCCTGCATTGTGCAGCGCAAATGGCCACGGCGCACGCGGATTTCCGCCATGCGGAATCTGCTTTGCGGATGGGGAACACTACACCGTCGCCCGCTGCTCCTCGTCCGCCCGCTGGCTCAACCGGGACAGATCGGACAGGATCGCCTTGTCGCTGGTCGTCTGCGCCTGCAGCGCCAGCTCATACCACTCCTCGCGTTCCCACTTCAGCGTGTTCTCCACGCGCTGCACGAACTCGTCAATCGTCTTCGGCCGCGTATCGGGATTCAGGAAGCTCGGGTCGTTCTCCATCGCCGATAACTCGCTCTTCAACCCGGCCAGTTTCTGCGCCGCAATCAGGAACAAGGCGTAGGTCTTGCCGAACATGTTCACGCTGGCCCGGTTTGTGATGGCCACCGAAACCGCGTTCGTGATCGCCACCAGCGCCACGAGTTCAATGTTCAGGTCAATGAGGCCCAGCAGTGCGCTGGCCACCGCGCCAAACAGGAGCCAGATTTGCGCGCGGCGCGTAGAACGGCGCATCTCCACAAAGTCACGGCTGGTGGCGCGGTCGTACCAGTCGAATTGATGGTCGAGCCGCCAGGCCACGTACTGATCGAGTGTGAGTTCGCTCAGGCCGTCATCATCCGGCGTGTACTGGTTCGCCATGGCGATTGCGGCCAGTATATCGCTTTCCTGAATCGGCACCCTCACGCGAGGCGTGATGCCGCTTTCAAACGGGTTGGCCTCCTGCTTGACCACATCCATGTTGGCCGCCAGCAGGTTATCGGTCTGATCAGGATTGCCGGAATACGGCCCGGCCTGCATGCGGTAGAGGAAGAGGTGCATCCGCATCGTCTCGGCCGTGTAGCGATACTTGATCCAGGCTGTTGTGCCTGTGAAGCGAATCAGGTCGTTCATCAAATACGACGCAACAATGGGAAA
>JAEURB010000223.1 GCA_016788435.1 Anaerolineae bacterium
TCACCACATCGCGGCGCAGGTGATCGTGAAGGAACACCTCCATCTTGCGCAGCATGTCCGGCAGATTCCCGGCAATTTCCTGCTTCTGGAACGTATCGCTCATGTCCTCGCCGGGGAAGCGGGCGGCTAGGATCAGCGCGCCGCGCAGAATACGCTGCGGCTCGCGGCCGAACAGCAGCAGCCCGGCATGAGTGGGGCGTGGGCCAGACGGCGCGATCGCCAGGCAGCCGCGCTTGAGCAGGGCCTCCTCCGCACCGGCACGGCCAAGCGAGCCGAGGCGGGCCGCGTAATCCTGCGCCGCGTCCCAGTCAAGGTCTTCGAGCGACGCGCCGGGCGCGATTTCCGTCTCGAAGCTGATTTCACCCCGTTCGATGAACAACCGGCGGATATCGCGCGGGCCAAGTGGCACATTGCCGGCCCCGCTGCGCGCCAGAAAGCGGCCATCCACCGCATAGACGTGCGGCAGGCCGGGCGGGATTTCAAGCGTGACGAACTGGCGATCATTGGCGCGTATCGTTCGCGGAACCGGGATGACCAGGCGTGGCTCGATCATCAGCACGGCCTGCAGCATCTTGTCTTCGGCCGTCAGCGGGTCGCGTATGCCCACCAGCGCGGCCGAAGCGCCCCCCGCGATGCCGAGGATGACCAGCCCGCCCGTCCCGTTGGCCATCGCCGCGATGATGGATGCCAGCGCCTGAGGAGATGCCGGGTCAGGCAGCCAGTCGAGGTGCGCGCTGCGCCCCTGACGGACCAGCCGCAGCAGGTCATCGCCCGTCAGCGTCATCGGCTAGTCCGCCTCTTCCTCGGCCTTGTCGCGCTCACGGCGCAAACGTGACAGGCGGCTGTTCTCGTCGCCGCTGGTGGTGCTGAGGACGCGGCTCAGCACGTCCTGCATGGTGTCAATCAAAACGATCTCCAGCGACTCGCGCACTTCGGCCGGCACATCCACCAGGTCGCGTTCGTTCTGGCGCGGCAGTAACACCGTTTTCAGGCGGGCGCGGCGGGCGGCCAGCACCTTCTCCTTGACGCCGCCCACCGGCAGAATCTTGCCGCGCAGGGTGACCTCTCCGGTCATCGCATAGTCATGATTGACCGTGCGCTCGGTGAAGGCCGAAATCATCGCGGTTGCCAGCGTTACGCCCGCCGATGGGCCGTCTTTCGGCACTGCGCCTTCCGGCAGGTGAACGTGAATATCGAACGTCTCGAAATCGTCATTTGGTACGCCGAAGTCGTCGGCATGGCCACGCAGATAACTGAGCGCGGTTTGGGCCGATTCCTGCATCACCTCGCCGAGCGAGCCGGTGAGCGTGAGGTTGCCCTTACCGGGCACGACCGCCACCTCAATCGTCAGCACATCGCCGCCGAACGGTGTCCACGCCAGACCGGTCGCCACGCCCACCTCGTCAGTTTCGTTGGCGCGCATCTCGTCAAAGGGGGCCGGGCCAAGGAAGCGGCCGATTTGCCTGGCGGTCACGCGGCGCGGATAGCGCTTCTTCTCGGCTTTCAGCCGTGCGATCTTGCGCAGCACGTTCGCGATCTCGCGGTCTACGTTGCGCACGCCCGCCTCATAGGTGTACTCGTGGATGAGGGTACGCAGGGCCGGAGTCTCGAACTCGATGCGCTCGTCCTGCAGCCCGTGCGCCGCGATCTGCTTCGGGATCAGGAACTGGCGCGAGATGGCGACCTTCTCTTCTTCGGTGTAGCTGCCGAACTCGATCACTTCGAGACGGTCGAGCAGGGCAGGCGGCAGCGGATCGAGATCGTTGGCCGTGCAGATGAAAAGGGCCTTCGACAAGTCATAGGGGACTTCGAGATAGTGATCTGAGAAGGCATGGTTCTGCTCAGGGTCGAGGACTTCAAGCAGCGCCGCCGACGGGTCACCCCGGAAATCAGCGCCGAGCTTGTCAATCTCGTCCAGCATAAAGACCGGGTTGATGGTTCCTGCCCGGCGCATGGTCTGGACGATACGGCCCGGCAGCGCGCCGATATAGGTACGGCGGTGGCCGCGAATCTCCGCTTCGTCTCGCACGCCGCCCAGCGATACGCGCACGAATTCGCGTCCCATCGTCGAAGCGATGCTGCGGCCGAGCGAGGTTTTTCCCACGCCGGGCGGGCCAACGAAGCACAGGATCGGGCTGGGCATGGCGGCCGCCAGCGTTCGCACTGCGATGTATTCGAGGATGCGATCCTTGACCTTTGGCAATCCGTAGTGGTCACGGTCGAGGATTTTCTGTGCTTCCTTGATATCCAGCTTGTCTTCTGTCGCCTTTGACCACGGAATCTCGGTCAGCCAGTCAATGTAGGTTCGAACGATGCCGACTTCCGGGGCCATCGGCGGCATCAATTGCAGGCGCGATAGTTCCTTCAGCGCCTTGGCCTGCACTTCTTCCGGCAGGCCGGCTTTCTCAATCTGCGCGCGCACCTCGTTGATTTCGGCCTGGAACGGGTCATCTTCGCCCAGTTCACCCTGCAAAATACGCACCTGTTCGCGCAAATACAGGTCGCGCTGGCTGCGGTCCATTTCCTGCTGAAGCTGGCCGGTAATTTCGTCGCGCAGTTCGAGAATGTTGAGTTCCTCGCCCAGGTAGCGGCCGACCAGTTCGAGCCGGTCGGCTACGTTGAGGGTTTCGAGGACGGTTTGCCGTTCTTCGCTGGAGAGCGTCAGGGTGGATGCCACCAGGTCCGCCAGCCAACCGGGGCTGTCGGCGTTCATGGCATAGACCAGCACCTCGTCGGGGATGGTTTCGTTCAGTTCGATGGCGCGTTTGAACAGATCCATCACGGCCTGCATGGTGGCCTTGTTGCGCCGCGATTTCTGGCCGGATTCCTGCAGTAGCTGCGCCGTGCCCACATACATGCCGCCTTGCAGCCGCAGTGCTGTCAATTCGATGCGGTGGCGGCCCTGAGCGATGGCGCTTTGCTGCTCATCGGGCAGCTTGATAATGCGGCCGATGGCGATTTCACCGCCGGTTGGCATCAACTGGTCGAGTGTGAGCGCCGTAGTCGCTGCCGGGTCAACCCCGGGCTGTACCATAACCAGCAGCGCCGTTCCCGAAACGCGCAAGGCGGCTTCAGCGGCGGCAACCGCGCGCGAAGACAGCAGCGGCACCGGGCTGACAATCTGCGGGTAGATGACCATCTGCGCTGGAATCAGCGGCAGCTCGATCAGGCCGTGCTGGTCGGGTGGTGCGTTATGAATCGCGTGAAACTCGTGAATGCCGTTCTGGTCGGCC
>JAEURB010000230.1 GCA_016788435.1 Anaerolineae bacterium
TCACCACGACCGAGCCGCCATTGAACAAGGCAATCGCACCGCCGTAGTTGTTGGCCGGGTTCGCACCTGCCGTGTTATTGCGCAAGCTGCTGTTGAAGATGATCACACTCGCGCTGTCCACGAAAATCGCGCCACCCTTACCGGTGAAGGGAGACGTACCGGCGATGTTGTTCTCCATTACCGAGTACTGCATATTGAGCGTCGTGCCGGGATAGACGTAAATCGCGCCGCCATCGCCGCCGCCCGCGTTGCCGTTGATCACACGGATGCCGTAAATAGCGATATCGGTACCGGCGCCGCCGATAGTGAATACCTGACTGGTGTTGTTGCCACTGATCGTCACCTGATACGGGTTGCTGCCGTTGAGGGTCAGGTCCTTATTCAGGCCAATCGCGCCGCTCGTCAGCGTGATCGTGCCGCTGACGCCAAAGGTGATGGTGCTACCGGGCGGCGCATCGGCGACGATCTGGCGCAGCGAACCGGGGCCGCTGTCGGCCAGCGATGTGATGACCGTACTGGGCTGGATGGTCAGCGTTTGCGTGCCTGCCGAAGCGCCGCCGCCCGGCCCGGGATTGCTGAGGCCGATGCCGGGCGTACCGGGCAGATTGATGTAAGACGCCGGTACGCTGACGGTGGCCGTAGTGGCGGTCAGGACCGTCGCGGCCAGGTTGGACTGGGCCGTCCACGTGACGACCATGCCCGGCACGAAACCCGACCCGCTCAGGTTCAGCGTGAATGCGGAACCGCCGGCCGTCACTGTCGTTGGACTGATGCCGGAAATGACCGGCTGCGGGTTGTGGTTAGTCAGGTTGAAGCTGCCCGCCGCCGCGCCGCTGGCAACGCCCACCGTGTAGGCCCCGGCCGCGTTGTTGGCCGTAAAGGCCGAAGCGGTCGCGTTACCGCTGCCGTCCGCGGTCACGGTTGGGCCGCCGCTGAACGTCCCGCTGGCTCCGCTGCCTGGCGGCGTGAAGGTGACGCTGGCTCCCGCCGCGGGGTTGCCATAGCTGTCCACCACATTCACGCTGAGGGCTGTGGCAAAGGCCGTATTGATGACCGCCGTTTGACCATTGCCGCCGGTGATGCTCAGGCTGGCCGGCGCGCCGGCGGTATTGGTGAGGCCGAACGATGCGTTGAACGCGCCAAAGCTGGCGGTCGCGTTGTACGAGCCGGCGACGGTATTGGCCAGCACCGCCGACGTGGTGGCATAGCCGCCGCTGTCGGTCGTATTCGTTTCGCTGGACGTGCCGCTGCCGAGGAAGCCCGCGCCGGGCCCGGAAACTGGCGCGTTGAAGACGACGCTCTGGGCGGGCACGCCGTTGCCGTAGGCATCGGTCAAACGGGCGACGAGGAAATTACTGAAGGCCGCGGTCACGGTGGCCGACTGACCCCCGCCGAAGGTGGCGGTCAGCGCGGCGGGCACATCGGGCGTGTTGCTCATGCCCAGATTGACATTGGCGAACCCGGCATCGGCGTTGACCTGGAACGCGCCGGCAATCGTATTGGCCGTGAGGAATGGCGCGCTGGCAATGCCGTTGAAGCCGGTGACGCCGTTGGCTGTGGGCAAACCGCTGAACAACCCGGCCGCCCCGCTGCCACCCGGAATAACCGTGAACAGCACCGGGACAAACGGAACCGGGTTGCTGTAGATGTCTGTAATGAGGGCGGCGGGCTGCGCGCTGTAAACCGTGTTGACGGTCGCGCTCAGGCCGCTACCACCCGGCGCAGCGCTGATGAGGGCGGGCGCGCCCGGCGCGTTGGTTGCGTTGATGCTGGCGGTCAGCGTGGCCTGCGCCGCCGGTTTGGCCCAGTCTTTTCCGGCCGCTAACGCATACGAGCCTGCGCCCTGCGGGGCCGCAATCTGAACCGCATAGCTGCCGGCGACGGTGTTCGCGGTGAAAGCCGAGGCCGTCGCGGTGCCGCTGGCATCAGACAGCACGGTTTGGGTGGCCGTGCCGGTGGCCGCGAACGTGCCGCTGGCTCCGCTGGCCGGGGCGGTGAACGTCACCGGGGTGCCGACCGACGCCTCGCCGTAGATGTCATAAACGGCCACGCTGAAGGGAACGGTGAACGGCTGCCCAACACCCATCACCTGGTTGTTCGCTGAGGCGGCGGGATAGACCGAGGCCGACTGTCCGACGCCAGGCCGCAACGTCGGATTCGGGATCGGGCTGGGGGTGAGCGTAGGCTCAGGCGTCGCGGTGGCCGGCAGCGGGCCGAGCGGCGCCAGCGGAACGGGCGTTGGTGTCGTGATGATCGGCGGCTGAATGTCGTCCGGGTTGGGCAGTTCAATCGGATAGTTGAGGATGTCGCCGCCGACTGTCTCGAGCGGGGCCAGTTCGGCGAGCTCTTCCTCCGTCATCGGCTGGAAAGCGCCCCAGTCGCTGGCGAAGTTGACATCGAACAGGTCTGCGACGCTGCCCGGCTCGGGCGTCGCTTCAGCCGCGCCGGGCTGCTGTTCCTCGCAGTACACGGCGAAGGCCGTATTGCCGGCTGGCAGAGTTGCGCCGCCTTCATTGACTTCGACCGCGCCGCTGAGGACGTTCATCGCCATCACGCCGCAGGCATTGCCGTTCTCGCCGCTGACCGCGCCGAGTTCCTGGGCCACTTCATCTGGGAGGTCGAGCGTGTCAAGAATCTCCTGCGGCGCGCCCTCCACGCTGGTCAGGCGCACGGTCGAGCCGACGGTCAGGTCGGCCCCGTTGACGTTCATCAGCACCTGCGTATTGTTCGGCCCCTGCACCACAATCGAATTAGGAGCCTCGGCGCAGGTGGGCTGGCCGATGCCAGTACGGAAGACGAAAGCCTGCATCGGCGTGCGCGTTTCAAGCGTTACAACCGGCAGCTCGCTGAGGTCGAAGGGGACAAGGTCAGCGGCGCTCACCCAGCCGCCAATCGAAGCGGTGACTGGCTCGGTGAGGGACGCTACGCGAACCCACTGATTATCCTGGGTACGGGCATCAGCCTGCAGGGTGGTCGAGACTGGCACGCTACCGGCCACGACAGCTCCGGTTTCCGGCAGCGTGAGGATATTGGCAGCAGTGCTGGTGAGAACGGCCAGCGGCGGAAACGGCAGCGCAGCCTCGGCGGGAGGTACAGCGTTACCGATCAGCGTATCGCCGAGCAGGATGATGGTCACCGACTGGCCGGGCAGGGTTCCTGGCAGGTTGGCTTGCAAGTTCATCAGCGCGACGCCCCAAATGCCGTTCGCCTCATCCATTGGCGAGGTCGCCAGCGTTTGCAGCGTCACGAGATCGGCGCGGTCGGCCGGTTGGCTGAAGTAGCCCTCTGGCATCGGCTCGGTGAAAGTGCTATTCACCTCGATGTTGGCATAGCAGGCGGTATTGCGGCCGACGCCGGTGCAGTTCGCGGCCAGCGCCTCCAGTGACTGTTGAACGGTCGCCTGGCAAGCCTGCGGGGCGGCAGCCTGCGCCCGTGCCGGCACGGGCGCGATGGCCAGCGCAGCGGCGGAAAGTGCGGCGGCGATGAGGAGCAAGAGCAGTTTACGCAAGGCTCGGCCTCTTGAACGCGAAGATTATTGCGGCACAGGTCTGAACACGCAACGATACCGTTGATCCTATTGTAACAAACAAGCGGCGAACGAGTTGTAAGAACAATATATGGACTGGCGCGCTACAATCGGCCGTGGAGTGCCTGGGCTGTTGCAAAGTCAGGCAAGTAGTCTAAACACGGCGGCTTCAGCGCCTTGTGTGAGGCGGCAACGGGCTGAAAAGCCCGCTGTTGAGTTCCCCCATCCCGTTGACTTTGCAGCAAGCCTGCGTTGAGCGCCGCATGGAGCCGAGGCCGATGGAGAACACCGCCAATCAGTTCCCTCAATCCGCCGTGATCGCCTTGCAGGATATCACGCTGCACGGTGCGCTCGACCGCGCCACCAGCGCCGCCGATGGCCGCCGCCGCAACCTGATCGGAGAGCTTCCCCACGCCCAGGAACTACGCCAGCAGGGGCGCGGGTCGCGGCTGCGCGGGCTGCACGATTTACCCGAACTGCTCGAAGAGCTTGAAGCGAATGTAACGGCGGCCGGTGGCACAGTGCTGTGGGCCAGCGACGCCGCCGAAGCCAATCAGCACGTCCTCGCACTCTGCCGCCAGCACAACCTGAAGCGCGGCGTCAAGAGCAAGAGCATGGTGACCGAGGAGATCGGCCTGATTGCGGCCCTCGAAGCCGCCGGCATCGAGATGATCGAAACCGACCTCGGCGAGTACATCGTGCAGATCAGCGGCGACCACCCCAGCCATATCATCATGCCGGCGATGCATATGACACGCGAGCAGATTCGCGATCTGTTCGTGGACAAGCTGGAAATGCCCTACACCGATAACGCCGAGGAGATGACGGCCTTCATCCGCGCATGCCTGCGCCAGGAATATCTTGACGCGGATTTCGGTATGAGCGGCGGCAATTTCCTGATCGCCGAAACGGGCACAGTCGTTATCGTGACGAACGAGGGCAACGGCCGCCTTTCGACCGGGGTACCGCCGGTTCATATCGCCGTCGTCGGCATCGAGAAGGTCATCCCCTCATGGGAGGACTTCGCTACGCTGATTCAGATGCTGCCGCGCAGCGCGACCGGCCAGCGCATGTCGGTTTATACCAGCGCGTTCACCGGCCCGGCCCACGACGGCGAACCGGATGGCCCGCGCCATTTCTACCTGATTCTGGTGGACAACGGCCGAAGCGGCATTTACGCCAGCGAGTATGCCGAGGCGCTGGCCTGCATCCGCTGCGGGGCCTGCCTCAACGCCTGCCCGGTCTACCAAAGCGTTGGCGGCCACGCCTACGGCTGGGTTTACCCCGGCCCGATCGGCGCCATCGTCACGCCGCTGCTCAAGGGCGCCGAGAATGCTGCACCCCTGCCCTTCGCCAGCACGCTATGCGGAGCCTGCCAAAGCGCCTGCCCGGTGGATATTCACATACCGGATATGCTGCTGCGCCTGCGCCGCGATTTACGGCACGTGCAGGAACCGCTGCTGCAACTGAGCATGAAGGGTTACGGCTTCGCCTTCAGCCACCCGCTACTGTATCAACTGGGCGGCAAGGCGGCCAGCGCCGCCAGCCGCGCCCTGGCCCGCGCCGAAAACCCGGACGATGCTGACGGACCGATTCACGCCCTGCCCGGCTACCCGCTGAGCGGCTGGACGCAAAGCCGTGACTTTCCGCCACTAGCCGCCGAAAGCTTCCATGACTGGTGGAGGAAGCATAGAAGTTGAATGTGCTGAGTGCTGAGTGCCGAGTGCTGAGAAAGAACTGCGGGTTTCTTCGCATTTGCCCCCATGCGCAGCCTAAAATCGGAAATACTCACGTCTGCACGGGCGCTTTACTCAGCACTCAGTACTCAGCACTTTCGGCCTGTAGATCCAAAGGAATCAGTGAAAATGGGCGAACACGAGCGCCAGCAGTACATCGCAAGGCTGCACGATTTCCCGGCGCGGCTGGAAGCGCGGGTGCTTCCGTTAAGCGAGGCGCAGCTTGACCAGCGCACGGCGGATAGCGAGTGGTCCACGCGCCAGATCGTGCACCACCTGGCGGACTCGCACATGAGCGCTAATTTTCGCGTGCGCCTGCCACTCAGCGCGAAGCTTCCGGCCTTCCCCACCTATGATCAGGATAGCTGGGCGCGCATGGCGGACTACGCGCTACCGCTGGAGCCGTCGCTGCACATCCTGCGCGGCTGGCACGCCCGCATCTGCGCGCTGCTGGATTCACTCAACGAGGACGAGTGGGGCCAGGCGGGCACCCACCCCGCGTGGGGTACCGTGACGGTCGAGGAAGTGGCGCGCCGCTACGCCGGGCACTGCGATAATCACATGGCGCAGATTGACGGCATCGGGGCGAAGTACGGCTGGTAGAACCGTCGAAGCCACCCCGGAATGACGAAGGCAGCCATGAGGCCGCCTTCGGTTTGCGTGCGTCTATCCGGCGAAGCGGGAACTAACCACCGCCATTGCCATTGCCATTGCCATTACCCCGGCCGTTGCCGTTGCCGTTACCATTGCCCCGGCCATTCCCGTTGCCATTCCCGTTGCCATTGCCGTTGCCGTTACCATTTCCGTTGCCCCGGCCGTTGCCATTGCCGGGGCGGTCGTCCTCGTCAAAATCACCGTCGCCGTCGCGGTCACGGTGCATAGCCTGGCCCGGCGACAACTGACTATGTTCGCTGCCCTGAATACCGGCCTCGCGGGTGATTTGGCCCCAGCCCATGCCGCCGGCTTTCAGAGCGAAGTAATCAGCCGGCGCGCGGTCAGTTTCCTCGGCCAGCAGGTAGGCGCGAGCAATCTCACCGAAGCCAAAACCGGCGCAGTGCCAGCCAATGATCTCGTCATAGTTCACGCCAAACGTTGCCGCCAGTTGTGTAGCAACAGGGTGATTTGGGCGGTTGCAGCCATCCTCGTCGCCAGTGGGTGTAGCGCCTGGTGTTACCGTAACGATGAACGCGGTCGGCGTCAGAGTTGGCGTCGCGGTTGGTGTACGTGGATCTGGCGTGGCTGAAGGGGTGAACGTAGGAGTGGGGGTGAATGTTGCGGTGGGCGTAGGCGTCTCGTCCGGTTCTTCAAAGAACTCGAACTCGGTCGCCTGAATCGTCACGCCGTCCGGCAAAAGCAGACCGGTGATGATGACCAGATCGCCTTCCGTGAGGATAGCCGGTTGAAACGCGCCGGCCGGCGCGATGGTATAGCCGTTCACCATAATCTCCCCGTCCACAAACTCGACAGGGCCGATAACCATCACGACTGAGCCGGGCGCGGGTGTGGGCAGCGGAGTGGAGGTAGCATCCTGCGCCAGCAGCGGCAGCGCAAGAATTATCACGGCTGCCACCAGCACTGCGATGAATACAGAACGCTTCATGTGCTATTCCCTTCACACTGTGCCGTCAGGCTACTGTTCAGAGTCTAGCACAGCCAAATGCATCAGGTTTGATTATATTGTCTAAGCGCGTCAATGCTTCAGGCGTGGCGTAGGTGAATCGTCAGCTTCAGACAGCACAAGCTCTCCGTCATCGTTGAGGCTGAAATCAGTTTCCGTACTCAGATTGCGCTTGGCTTTGGCCGCCAGTTCGACCTCGGCGTCATCATCGAGCAAAGCCCGGCCCACGACACCGGCGGCCGCACGGTTGCGAAGCTGGCGCTCGGCCCAACTGCTGTCCACGACCATGCTGGCCCCGTGCAGCATGAGGCCGATGCCCCAGCCAGCGAACAGCCCGAACAGCACCAGGCTCAAGTCAATGGTGTTCCACAGCGCGTCGAACACCCAGGGCATACCGACCAGCACGACGGCCATGGCCGCCAGCGCGGCCAGATAGAGGAGGCCGTGAATGGCGAAAAGCGACCAGTGGATGCGCCGCTGGCTGGTGCGAGCCGAAGCCGCCGCCTGCCGCCGAAGCTGCGCTGTGTCGAGGTTGTGCATGGTCTGGCCTCCCGCCGAGGTCGTGATGATTCGATTCTACACGGCTCGAACCGAAAAACCGCGCAAGGCGGCTTCTAGCGCGTATCAAAGCGCTGGGCCAGCGTACTCAGGACGCTGCCGGCGGTTGGGGTACCCCCCGCCGGGTTGGTGTAGCGCGCCGCCCGCAGGTAGTAGACGCCGGTATAGGGCAGCGTGAAGCGGTCAATGCGCGCATTCTGGCTGCCGGCGCTGTCGTCATCGTGCGCCAAATCGTTCTGATCCTGGTCAAGCAGTGTGAGCAGCGAGTCGAGGTTGCCATCCGAGCGCAGCATCGAGGCTGTGATGGTATCGCCTGCACTGCCGATGAAGGCGAACAACACCTCGGGCGATTCATCGGTGATCATGCCGATGGTGGCGTTGCCATAGTCGAGGCGCGGCACGGCTGGCAGCGCAGCAGCGAAAGCGTCGCCCTCGCGGGTGAGCGTGAGCTGGTACGGCCCGGCCGATGTGCCAGCGTCGCGCTGGTATCGGGTCGCGATGACATAGTAGATGCCATCTTCGGGCAGAACGAACTGCTTGATCTGGCTGTTTTGCTGGCCCGCGCCATCATCATCAGCCACCAGTTCGGTAAGCAGGCCATCGGAGAGGACGAGGAACGGATCGAGGCCGCTGCCGGCCACGCGCTCCATGTTGAGCGTCACGACTTCATCCTTACGGCCGCTGAACTGGTAGAACTGGGCGTAGCGTTCCGGGGTCACCTGACCGTCATATGCTACGCCGTCTTCCAGCGGGATGGCCATCAGGGCGGTTCCGCCCAAGCCGCTGTCTGCGCCGCGCCCCAGCGTCAGCACGAACGAGCCGGCGCTCGGCCCCGCTTCGCCGCCAAAGCGCGAGGCGATCAGCACGTACATACCGTCTTCCTGCAGCACAAAGGCGTCCACGCGGGCATCGAGCGAGCCGCTGCCGATGATCTCGTCGTTTTCGGCGATGACGCGGCCCTCGGCGTTGACCACCTGCAAGCGCGGGTCGAGGTCGCCGGCGATGCGCTGCATGGCGGCCGACAGAATATCGCCGCGCTGGCCACGAAAGAGATAGTAGAGCTGGGGTTCGGCGTCGCTAATCTGCGCGATGACCGAGTCGCCATAGCGCAAGGCGCCGCCGCTCGATGCGCTTGCCCCCGTCCGGTCGAGCGAGAGCGTGTAATCACCGCTGGTCGTGCCGGCCGCGCCGCCAAAACGGGATACGACCAGCGAATAGAGATCGGTTTCCGGCAGGCGCAGGCCGCGAATTCCACCTTCCGCTACCCCTTCGCGCAGGGCCAGCACGCGCCCTTCGCCATCGGCCAGCAGCAGCGAGGGCAGCAAGTCGCCCCGCGTCACATCCAGATTGACGGAGACGAGATCGCCGCGCAGGCCCTCGAACAAGTAGACCTGGCGCGGGGCGCGGCTATCCAGCGACCCGTTGAGCGACGAGCCAAAGCTGATGCCCGCCCCCGGCCCGGCGGGTGAGGACAAGGCTGGGTCGGGCGCAGGAGTCGCGTCCTGAGCCCGCAACGTCGAAGCAGTAGCGCCCGGCCCGGCCGCAACAAGAAACGCGGCCAGGCAAAACGCAGCGATGCGGGAACGCGAAAACGATGCCATCACGCAAAGCTTACCGTTGCCACCCCTGCGCGGCAATCCGGAGTTCGGGTTGGGCCACCCTGCCCCCGCAACTTTCGGGGCCGAAATCCGTATAGTTCTGGTGATACGATCACGCTCACGAATGGACAAGCATGAGGACTTCCTCGATGCGTTACCCGCCGCCGGGCCGCCGGCCAGGCCCACCACCCGCTTTTTCATGGGCACCCTACATCGTCATAGGGCTCGTTCTGTTTACCGTGCTGATGCTGGCACCGCGTATCGGAGTCATGCCGCTGATCATCCTGCTGGTGGTTGGCATTCCGATCATCCGCAATCTCATCACGTTTGTCAGCCGCACGGCCGAAGCGCGCCGGCACGAAGCGCCAGAAGCCAACGCGCGGCCAGAGAAGCGCAAGAATCGCACCTACCGCGCAGGCACCAGCTACGCGCAGGAAGCGGAAAAGCCGAAGCGTGAGCCTGAATACACGGTGGGCGACGACGGCGAACTGGTCGAACTGGACGCCGTCCTCGAAGACGAGAAGCCCAGGCAGCGCCAGAGCGGCCGCGACTCGTTCGTGTGATGGACTACCAGGACTACTTCGAACTGCGGCGGCGGGCCGAAAGGCGGCTGACCGTCATAACGATGTGGCCGCTGCTGGCATTTCAGGCGGCGGCCTACTTCCTGATGATGATTCGCAGTCCGCTCGATCTGGGGATTCCCATACTGGCATTCATCGGCGCGGCAGGGATCATGGCTGTCACGTTCGGTGTCTACCGCTGGCGAACGGCGGCCAACCGCGAACGGCGGAGGGACGCAATTGACGAAACGCTGGAGGACGCAGTGGAAACCGGCTGGCCGGTTGAAGACCCCGCTCCGCGCGAACTTCGGTTGCTCGCTTCACTGCTCGATGACGACATGGAAACCCGTGCCGGCACGGGGCGTGCCGCAGTCTGGGCATCGGCTGCTGCCACTCTGCTCTGGATGCCGACCTACGTCCTCGCCGGAAGCCTGATGTACCGCGACATGTGGGGGCCGTGGCAGATCGTCTATGTGTTCCTATTCATGGTCTGGCTGGCCATCTCTGGCGGGTTCATGTTCCTGCACCAGCGGCAGCGCGGACAGTCTGATGAGCGCGTAAAAGCAACCCTGCAGCGCGTATCCCGGCCGCTGGCGGGCAAGCTCAAGCGCCCGGCCGAAGCCCCGTGGTGGCGCGACGAGGATGACGAGGCGGACGAGAAGCCAAAGCGTGCCATCTGGAACGATGAGATGGATGTGCGGCTTGGCGACGAGGGCGAGATCAGCGACCGCACCAGCAGCGCCGCCAAAGGCTGACCAAAGCCCATAGCGCCGCGCACAACCGCAGGCTTTCACGATTATCGTTACAATGCATATTGACCAGTGGATCGCGGGGGGACACGATTCGATGGCGTTGTCTGAAGGGCAGATGCTTGGCCCATATCGTATTGAAGCGCCGATGGGCCAGGGGGGCATGGCGACGATTTACCGCGCCACGCAGCAGCGGCTGGGGCGCGTGGTGGCGATCAAGATGCTGCATCCGGTCTTTTTGCAGGATGCCACTTTTCTGTCCCGGTTCGAGCGCGAAGCCCAGATCGTCGCCCGGCTCGACCATCCCCACATTGTTCCGGTCTACGATTTCAGCGACTACAACGGCCAGCCGTATCTGGTGATGAAGTACATTGACGGGACAACGCTCAAGATGGCGCAGGCCGATGGCCCGCTGCCACCCGCCGAAATCCTGCGCCTGCTGACGCCGATTGCCGATGCGCTCGATTACGCGCACCGCCAGGGCGTGCTTCACCGCGACGTCAAACCGTCGAACATCCTGATCGCCGGCGACGGCACGCCGTGGCTGACCGATTTCGGGCTGGCGCGCATGGCCGCGCTCGGCTCCAGCACGCTCAGCGGCGATATGATGCTCGGCACGCCGCACTACATTTCACCGGAACAGGCGCTTGGCTCGCAGAATCTGACGGCCGCCACCGACCTTTATTCGTTCGGCGTGGTGCTGTACGAACTGGCCACCGGGCGCGTGCCGTTCTCCGGCGATACGCCCTACGCCATCGTTCACGCCCATATCTACGATCCGCTGCCCGCTCCGCGCAGCATCAACCCGGAACTCTCGGCGGCCATTGAAGCCGTGCTGGTCAAGGCGCTGTCCAAGGAGCCTGCCCAACGCTACGCAACGGCGTCCGCCCTTGTTGCGGCCTACCGCGCCGCGCTTGCTGTTCCTGCGCCTGCTGCGCCCAGCGCGCAGAGCGAGCCAGCGCCGGAAACGGAAGCGCTGCTGGGCGGGATGGACCCGTTCGATGCGCTGGCCGGAACGGTCACGCTGCCGCCCGATGCAGCCACCGCCTCATCGTTCGGTTCGATACCGGCCGCAGCGCCAGTTGAAGGCGTAAAGCCGAAGCGGACGGTCATCGAAACGTCGTTCGACCTGTCCGACGTCGGTGAGTCACTGCGGGCGGCGGGCGAATCGCTCAAGGAAACATTCGAGGGGATGGCCGAAGGCGGCAGCGAAGCCGATGATGATATCGCCGCGCCCGGTGATGACGCCGCCCTGCGCCGCCGCGTCGAGCGCCAGATCAAGAAGAAGAACGGCCTGTGGAAGAACCTGCTGGCCTATGTGGTCGTCATCCCGATCATGTGGATGATCTACGGCTTTTCGTCGGGCATCGTTGGGCCAGACGCCACGCTGCCACTGGCCCTGACCCAGTTCCCGTGGCCTGCCATCGTCATGCTGGGCTGGGCGGCCGGGCTGGCCGGTGACGCCATCGAAACCTACCACCGCACCGGCGCGCGTGCTGCCCGCCGCATCGCCCGATTGCACGAGGCCTTCCGCGCCGAGTACGGGCCGCAGTGGTATCGCAACGCGCCGCGCAAAGAGCTGAAGTCCATTCGCAAGCGGCTGGACAAGCCATACAAGAAGCGCATTGACTTCTACAAGAACATCGCCAACTTTAGCTTCATCATCCCGATGCTGTGGGTCATCTACGGCTTTTCATCCCGCTTCATCACGGCCGAGATTACCGGCGGCGACCCGGCCGTGGCGATTACCAGCTTCCCCTGGCCGCTGATCGTCATGTTCTTCTGGGGGATGAACATCGTGAGCGACGGGTTGAGCGTGCGTTCCACCGCCCGCACCGAGAGCGCGGTCGAACGCGAGATGGAGCGCCAGCGCAGCATGGCCGATCCAGCAGAATGGCCGGACGAGAAAGCCAAGAACGACACCCGCGAGGACGGCACACGGATAGGCGAGGACGGCGAACTGACCGACAGTCTGGCGCGGGAAATCGAACGCGAGATCAATCGCGGCCGGCGCTAAACGACGCGGAGCGAAGCAAACATGAGTGAAAACCGCCCATCACGGCACAGCACCACACTGGCGCAATACGATGACGAATTCGCCCCATTGAGCGATAACGCGGCACTGCGCCGCCGCGTCGAGCGCCAACTCAACAAGCGGCGCGAGTTCATGATCAGCCTCGGCGCCTACATCGTGATCAATGCGGGCCTGCTGGTGGCGTTCGGCGCGGCCGGCATGTTGTGGATCGCCGGGGTCGTCGCGCTGGGATGGGGCGCGGGGGTCGCTGCGCACGGCATAGATACCTGGTACCAAACCGGGCGGCGGGCGGCCGGCCGGCTGGCGGGCATGCATCAGGCTTTCCGTGATGCCTATGGGCCGGACTGGTACGAAACAGCCACGCCGAAGCAGCTTCAGGCCGTTCGCCGGCGGGTGGACGAGCCGATCAACAAGCGCAAAGAATTTGCCATGCACGCGGCCGTGTTCGCGCTCATCATCCCCATGCTCTGGCTGCTGTACTTCACACTTACGCCAGACATCATAATGTGGCCGCTGATCGCGATGGCTGGCTGGGGTTTCGGGCTGCTCGGGCATGGAGTGAGTGTATTCGCCAGCAACCGGCAGGAAGATGCGGTGGCGCGCGAGATGGAGCGCCAGCGCGCCCTGATTGACGCCGCGCAGTGGGACGGCGAGAAGGCCAAGAATGACTTCCGCGAAGACGGCGCACGGCTGGACGAGGACGGCGAACTGACCGACAGCATGGCGCGGGAAATCGAACGCGAGATCAATCGCAGCCGGCGCTAGCGGGGAACATTCGCGATGGGAAACCCAAAGCAGAGCGTGGAATTGCTCCTCGACGATGAGGAGCGCATCGAGGATGACATCGCGCCGCTGAGCGATGAGGTCGCGCTGCGCCG
>JAEURB010000235.1 GCA_016788435.1 Anaerolineae bacterium
GGCGGGGTGGTCAAACGCGCGCCGCAAGTCATGCACGGAAAAACCAGCCTGATCAATCATCATGGCACAGGTATCTTCGCGGGGATGCCTGCGCCGTTCGAGGCGACACGCTACCACAGCCTGATCGTCGAGGCGCACACGCTGCCAGATGTGCTGGAAGTGACCGCACGCACAATTGACGGCGAGATCATGGGCCTGCGCCACCGCGAATACCCGATTTACGGCGTGCAGTTCCACCCGGAAAGCATCCTGACGGAGCACGGCAAAGTAATGCTGCAGAATTTCCTCGATGTGCGCATGCAGGAGGTGGCCTGATGCAGCCCGAACCGGCGATGGATATTCAACGCGCGATCGATTTGCTCAGCCGCTTCGGCCACTTGCAGCGTGACGAGGCGGAAGCCGTCATGCAGCAGATCATGACCGGCGGCGCGACCGACGCACAGATCGCCGCCTACCTGATGGCGCTGCGGATGAAAGGCGAGACGCACGATGAGATCGCGGGGAGCGCCCGCGCCATGCGCGCCAACGCACATCACGTCGTCACACGATTTGATGCCGCCGAACTGCTCGATACCTGCGGGACGGGCGGCGACCGGAGCGGCACGTTCAACATCAGCACGACGGTCGCGTTCGTCGCGGCCGGAGCCGGAATCAAGGTCGCCAAACATGGCAACCGGGCGGCCAGCAGCAAGTGCGGCAGCGCCGATGTGCTGCAGGCGCTCGGCGTCAACCTTGACCTGACGCCGGAACAGGTGGGCCAGTGCGTGGATGAAGTCGGGGTCGGCTTCCTGTTCGCCCCGAAGCTGCACCCGGCCATGAAATACGCCATTGGCGTGCGCCGCGAACTGGGCGTTCGCACCATTTTCAACATCCTCGGCCCGCTCACGAACCCGGCCGGCGCGCGGCGGCAGTTGATGGGCGTCTTCGCGGCCGACCTCACCGACTTGCTGGCGCATGTATTGGGCGAACTCGGTTCGGTGTCGGCGCTGGTTGTCAGCGGTTACGGCGGCCTGGACGAGCTGACGACGACCGGGCCGAACAAGATCAGCCATTTCCGCGATGGCGTAGTCCGCTCGCACGAACTGAACCCGGCCGATCTTGGTTTCCGTGGCGCGCACATCTCCGAACTGCAGGGCGGCGACCCATCGGCCAACGCGGCCATTCTGCGCGGCGTGCTGAATGGTGACATTGACGACGCCAAACGCGATGTCGTGCTGCTCAACAGCGCGGCGGCGCTGCTGGCCGGCGGTAAAGCCGAGACGGTGGCCGATGGAATCGCGCAGGCCGCGCAGATCATTGACAGCGGCGCGGCAATAGACAAGCTCGAAGCGCTGATCGCCGTCAGCCAGCAGTTCGCCGCCTAGAGGCCCGATGAACGCAGCCGCTTCCTTTGTGCGAACGGGCACCATCCTCGACCGTATTCTGGCGCGTAAGGTCGAGGAAGTGGATGCCCTGCGCCCACGCGCCGCCGAATTGCGCCGCGCGGCGGTGGCGCAAGTTCCGCCTCGTCCGTTTGCGCGGGCGCTCAAGCAGGGGGGACAGGTGGGGCTGATCGCCGAAATCAAGAAAGCGTCACCGAGCAAGGGTGTGCTGATCGCTGATTTCGACCCGGCGGCGCTGGCCCAAACTTACGCGGCGAACGGCGCATCGGCGCTCTCAGTTTTGACCGACGCCGGCTTCTTTCAGGGCAGGCTGGCCGACCTGGAGACTGCTCGGGCTGCTTGTGCGCTGCCGGCGCTGCGCAAGGATTTCACAGTGGATGGTGTGCAGGTGGATGAAGCGCGGGCGGGCGGCGCCGACGCCATGCTGCTGATCGCAGCGGCGCTTGACGACGCGCAGTTGGCCGATCTCCACGCGCATATCACCGGGTTGGGCATGGCGGCGCTGGTCGAAGTGCACGACGAGGCCGAGCTTGGCCGTGCGTTGAGCCTCGATATACCTCTGGTAGGCGTCAACAACCGCGACCTGCGCACCTTCAACGAGGACCTCGGCTTGAGCGAACGGCTGGCGGGACTCATGCCTGGCGGGCAGATGTGGGTGGCCGAAAGCGCCATTCGCAGCCCGAATGACGTGGCGCGTATGGCAGCGGCGGGCGCGGCGGCGGTGCTGGTCGGCGAGGGGCTGGTCAAGGCCCCGGACATCGGCGCGCAGGTGCGGTCGTTTAGCAGCCAGCCGCGCCGGGGAGCGACATAGATCATGGTAACGGTCAAGATTTGCGGCATCACGACGTTGAGTGACGCGCTGGCGGCGGCCGGGGCGGGGGCCGATCTGCTCGGCCTGAACTTCTATCGCAAAAGCCCGCGCTTCATCGAGGTTGAGGCAGCGGCGCTGATCACCGCTGAACTGCGTGCGGCGCTTGGCGCGGACTGCCCGCTGCTGGTTGGCCTGTTCGTCAACGAGGCGCTTGGCCGTATCTCGACGACGATGGAAACGGTTGGCTTCAAGGCGGTGCAGGTGAGCGGCGACGAGTCGCCGGAACTGCTGCGCGAACTGCGGCGAACGGCGTACAAGGCGATTCGTCCGAGGTCGCCCGCCGAGGCGGCCAGCGATGCGGCGCTTTTCGACCCGCTCGGCCCGGACGATGTTCGCCTGCCGTCGCTGCTGGTGGATGCGTTTCACCCCGGCCTGTACGGCGGAACGGGCGCCAGCACACCGGCCGGCGTCTTTGGAGCGGTGCAAGCCCAGCGCGTGATGCTGGCGGGTGGCCTCATGCCAGACAACGTGGCTGAGCGGGTCGCGCAGCTTCAGCCGTGGGGTGTGGATGTGGCAAGCGGCGTGGAGTTTGAGGGGCAGCCCGGCCGCAAAGACCCGGCGAAAATGCGCGCTTTCGTGGAAGCGGCCAAGAGGCGATAACGGTGGCTGCGCTCACGATTGCGCCGTTGGTACCGGCTGACTGGCCAGCCGTGCGCGCCATCTTCGAGCAGGGGATGGCGACCGGAAACGCCACGCTGGAAACGACAGCCCCGGAGTGGGAAAGCTGGAATGTATCCCACACTGCCGAGGGACGCTTGGTCGGACGCATTGGTGACGAGACAGTGGGCTGGGTGGCGCTGACTCCCGTGAGCAGTCGCTGCGTCTATGAGGGCGTGGCCGAGGTCAGCATATACGTCACGGAACCGGCGCGGGGGCAGGGTGTCGGCAAGGCGCTCCTGAACGCGCTCGTCGCCGAGTCTGAGCGGATCGGCCTGTGGACGCTGCAGGCGGGCATCTTGCGCGAGAACGCAGCGAGTATCGCCTTGCACGCAGCCTGCGGTTTCCGCGTGGTGGGCGTTCGTGAGCGGATCGGTAGGCGAGACGGCGTTTGGAGAGACGTGGTGCTGATGGAACGGCGCAGCGCGGTTGCCGGGCTTGAGTGAGTCGGGCGGTAAGGGACAATCCATGAACATGTATATTCAGATGGGAACCGGTAATGGCCCGGATGAGCGCGGCTATTTCGGCGAGTTCGGCGGCCGTTTCGTGCCGGAAACGCTGATACCGGCGCTCGACGAGTTGACCTTGGCTTACCATGAGGCGATGGCCGATCCAGCCTTTCAGGAGCGGCTGGCCTTCCTCCAGCGCACCTATACGGGCCGCCCGACGCCCATCACCTATGCAGCGCGCCTGAGCGAGCAGTTGGGCGGCGCGCAGATCTATCTCAAGCGCGAAGACCTGGCCCACACCGGCGCGCACAAGATCAACAACGCGCTGGGTCAGGCCCTCTTGGCGCAGCGCATGGGCAAACAGCGCATTGTGGCCGAGACGGGCGCGGGCCAGCACGGCGTCGCCAGCGCCACCGCCTGCGCCTTGCTGGGGCTGGAGTGCCACGTCTATATGGGCAATGTGGATATCGCCCGCCAGCAGCCCAACGTCTTCCGTATGAAGCTGCTCGGAGCCGAGGTCATCCCGGTGGCCAGTGGAACGAAGACGCTCAAGGACGCCATCAACGAGGCGATCCGCGACTGGGTGACGAACGTGCGCGATACCTTCTACCTGCTCGGTTCGGCGCTCGGGCCGCACCCGTACCCGATGATGGTGCGCGATTTCCAGAGCGTGATCGGCACCGAAGCGCGCCGGCAAATCGTCGAACTGGCCGGGCGTCTGCCCGACACGCTGGTGGCTTGCGTCGGTGGCGGCAGCAACGCCATCGGCCTTTTTCACGCCTTCCGCGACGATACAGACGTCGCCATGATTGGCGTCGAGGCGGGCGGGCGCGGCATCGAGAGCAAGGAACATGCGGCCCGCTTCTCCGACCCGAGCGTGGGGCGGCCCGGGGTGCTGCACGGCACGCGCTCGTTCGTGATGCAAGACGCTGACGGGCAGATTATGGGTACGCACAGCATTTCGGCCGGCCTCGACTACCCGTCGGTCGGGCCCGAGCACGCCTGGTTGCGCCAGACAGAACGCGCTGGCTACACCGCCGTCACCGATGACGAGGCGCTGCTGGCGCTGCAAATCCTCAGCCGGACTGAAGGCATCATCCCGGCGCTGGAGAGCGCCCACGCCGTCGCCGAGGCCATCCGCCGCGCCCCCGCCATGCCGAAAGACAGCATCCTGCTCGTCAATCTCAGCGGGCGGGGCGATAAAGACCTCGATACGGTCATCAAGGCGCTGGGCGATGGTTGAAATCGAGCGCCACGTGGTGAGCGCGATTCTGTGGACGGACGACGGCCGCGTGCTGTTACAGCAGCGTGACGACCGGCAAGACTTGCGCTTTCCGGGTTACTGGACGTTGTTCGGCGGCCTGGTCGAGGAAGGCGAAAGCCCTGACGAAGCGATTGAGCGGGAACTGATGGAAGAACTCGGCCTCGACGGGCAGCCGCTGACGCCGTTTGAACAGTACATCTGCCCGGCGCGCAGTACGCCCGGCGTGGTGGTGACGACCAATCACGTCTACAGCGGCCGGTTGGCGCAACCAATCGAATCGCTCGTCCTCTGCGAGGGGCAGGTGATGGCCCTGATGAGCTGCGAACAAGCCGGGCAGGTCGAACTGGCCTTCATGCAGACTCCTGTGCTGGAACGCTGGTTCGCGTGGGTTCAGGCGCAGGGCATGAGGGACCGAAGCGGCCTGCATGAGGAGCAGCAGCAGTGACGCCGTTTCCCGATCTGGTCTATCCACCGGGTGGCGTTGTCGCGTCTGGCCCAGCACCCGTGATCCTGTTTCTACATGGTTCGGGCGAGCGGGGAACCGATCGCGCCGGCCTGAAGGTGTGGGGGCCGCTGCGCTATCTGGATGAGGGGCACTCGCTGAGCGCGTTTGTTGCTGCGCCGCAGTGCCCGCCTGACCTGCGCTGGGGCGACCTGCTGGATGAACTGGATGATTGGCTCGACGGCCTGCTGCGGCAGTACCCGATAGACGCGGATCGTGTTTACCTGACGGGCTTCAGCATGGGCAGCTTTGGCGCCTGGCAGTGGGCGCTGCGCCGGCCAGAACGTTTCGCTGCGCTTTTGCCCGTGGGAGGTAATGGCTTCAGTTTCCGAGAGCATACAGTGGCGTCAAGCCTGGTCGCGCTGAAGGAAATGCCGATCTGGATGGTGCACGGCGTGCAGGACGAGATCGTGCCGATCAGCGGGGCCGACGACTTCCACAGAGCATTGTTGGAATGCGGGGCTGATTTCGGCTACACACGCTATCCACATGCCCGGCATACCGAAACGGCTGACCTGGCGTACTGGGATGCAACGCACTACGACTGGCTGCTGAATCACAAACGGCGGGAGAACCGATGACGACCCGAACCAGCACTGGGGTTAGCGCAATTGAAGCGATGTTTGCGCGGGCGGCAAGCGAGGGCCGTTCGGCTTTCCTGCCCTATTTCCCGATTGGCTGGCCGACGGTGGCTGGCTCGTTGGAGGCCATCGAAGGCATGGCGGCGGCGGGCGCCGATGGCTTCGAGATCGGCATGCCGTTCAGCGACCCGCTGGCCGATGGCCCGGTCATTCAGGCCGCGACGCAGAAGGCGCTGGAGAATGGCGTCACGGTTCGCGGTTGCATCGAGGCGGTGCGCGACCTGCGCGGGCGGGGCGTGCTCCAGCCGATGCTGCTGATGGGCTATCTCAACCCGCTGCTGGCCTATGGCCCGCAGCAGTTCATCTCCGATGCGAAAGATGCTGGCGTAGACGGCATCATCATCCCCGACCTGCCGCCGGATGAGGGCGAAGCGTGGGTGAATCTGTGCGCGCAGGCGAACCTGGCTTTGGTGTTCTTCCTCGCCCCAACCAGCACCCCGGCGCGCATTAATCTGGTGACCGATCAGGCGACCGGGTTCATCTACGTCGTCTCGCTCACCGGCGTCACCGGGGCGCGTTCGGCGCTGCCCGATGAACTGGAGGCGTTTTTGGCGGGTGTCAAGCTGGCGGCCGGCGATTTGCCGCTGGTGCTCGGCTTCGGCATCGGCACGCCGGAACAGGCGCAGCGCATCAACCGACTGACCAGCGGCTTCATCGTCGGCAGCGCGCTGGTGCGGGCGGGCAAGGATGGTGCAGCGCCAGTTATCGCGCTGGCCGCTGAGATCGCGGCGGCGATTCGCAATCGCTGAGGTTGACCTCACTCAACAGACCTCAAGCACCACAGTAAACTCGCAACGACCTGCGTCTCTATAATTGGAGAACGTAAGGGGCGTGTATGTGTGAATTCCCCGAATCATCGCTGCAACAACTCGTTGATCGGGCTGCTGCCGATCCAGATGCCTTTGTCGCTCTGTATCACCTGTATGTCGGGCGGGTGTACGCCTATGTGGCGGCGCGGGTGGACAACACGAACGACGTCGAGGACATCGTTTCGGATGTGTTTATGCGCGCCCTCAGTAACCTCGACCAACTGCGCACAAAACGGGCGGACAGTTTCGCGTCGTGGCTGTTCAGCATTGCTCGTCATGTGGTGGCCGATTACTACCGGCGAGACGGGCGCAGTCATCCGGTGCAGCCGTTTGAAGACTCGGCCGAGCTTGCGGCTCCCGATCCCTCTCCTGACCAGATCATTCTTGAGAGCGTAGAAGCTGCTGCGCTGTACGCGCTTGTCCGGGGGCTGCCCGAGCGTCAGCGCGAAATCGTCACACTGCGCTACTACGGCGGTTTGCGTAATCGCGAGATTGCCGCTGTGCTGGGCATTGGCGAGAAGACGGTATCAGCTTATCTCAGCCGGGCGTTGAGCGAACTGCGAGCGGCTTACGAAAGGCGTGTACAAGCAGACGCGCGCGCGTGATGAATGATTTCGACAGCCTCGGAGGAACGGCTATGAACGACATGAGCGAGCTTGAGTTGGCGCTGGCAGCATCTGCGCCGCGGCCTGGCGCGCAGTTTGAGACGGAACTGGAAACGCGGCTGCGCGTGGCGTACGCGGCTCGCCACACTCTGACCGCAAGCCAGTCGAAGCCTCGTTTTCGCATGACATGGCGAGCTGCTGCTGTATTGATCATCGTGGCGGTACTCGGCGTTGGCGGCGTGCTCGCCGTGAGTGCCATTATGCAAACATGGATTCAGGGCGATCAGGGATTGTCCGAGGCGTGGCGCAGCGAAACAGACATCGAATTGAATCAGAGCATTACGCAGGATGGGCTTACGCTCACGGCGGAATGGGCGAACGCCGACTGGAACCGGCTGGCCATCGGCTTCACGCTTGGCGGCCTTGTGTGCCCGGAGCGTTATGATGCAGGCTGCTACGTTGCTGTCACTGCGCAGAAAGAGGATGGAACCCCCCTTGAGATGCTGATCGGCCGGGCCGACGAAAGCGACCTGAACCATCGCATCTACCTCTACGATTACAGCATGGCCGGTCTTGATTCGTCGCAAGCCGTGGCGAATGTTCGGCTTCAGGCCGTTCCCAGGGGCGGCTGGGTGACTGGGCCGCATCCCGAAAACCCATCGGTCGAGGCATGGGAGCACGAGCCGCTCAGCGATCCATTGGTGCTCAATCTGAGCATTCCACTCAGCCACGACGTGCGCCTGATTACTGACCCGATAATCGCTTCCGATCAGGGCATCGCCATGACGCTGCGCCGCGTGGTCGTCACACCAACGCAAACGCGCATGGCGGTGTGCTTTGCCCCGCCGTCGGCTGATCGCACCTGGACGGCGATTCCCGGCCTGACCGCCGATGGAGCGGTAGTGGCGGGTGGTGGGGCGGATCTGGATGTCAGCGGCGTTGGCGAGTCCAATGGCGAGACCTGCCGCGAGTTCCCGTTCAACGCGGCTATGTACGACTACGACGGCCCATGGCGGCTGATGATCAGCGAGCTCGTCGGGTTCGGTCCGGGTGGTGGGGCGGACCAACAACGTATCGCCGGCTCGTGGGTGTTCGAGTTTCAGACCACACCCTGAGCGTAGCCATGGTTCCAGCATTCAGGCGGCGGCTGTCCAGTTTGACAGCCGCCGCTTTGCCGTGCTAATCTCACCGTATTGTTAGCGTTCAGGCAGGTCGCGCGGAAATGACGGCTCGTTCGTTCAGGTTTGCGTTTGCGGTATTTTACCGTTACGGAACGGGCGGCCGAATCCTGCGCGCTGGGCGCTGACCACACCCCCTTGCGGTGACCGGGCGCAGAGCACAGGCTTTGCGCCCGTTTCGTTTGAATGGAGCACGGGCATGAAATTCCGGGGAGTTCGCGGCGCGATCACGGCCGATGCCAATACCGCCGATGCCATTCTGGGCGCAGCCCGTCAACTGCTGCACGCCTTGATCGAGGCCAACGGTATCGAGGAAGACGACGTCGCCAGTGTCATCTTCACGACGACGGCCGATTTGACGGCGGCTTACCCGGCCAAGGCGGCCCGCGAACTGGGCTGGCGGCGAACGGCGCTGCTCGGCGCGCTCGAGATGAATATGGATGAGGGCATCGAACATTGCATTCGCGTGCTCATCCACTGGAACACCCCGAAAAGCCTCGACGAGATCGTGCACGTTTATATGCTCGGCGCGATTGCGCTGCGGCCCGACCTGTATCCCGATAACCGGATTTCAGTCGAACAGCAGCACGAGCCGGGCGAGGGGACATGACCATGACGCAGGGTGGCTTTCGCTGCCAGCACTTGACGGTAGTTGGCCTGGGCCTGATGGGCGGCTCATTGGCGCGGGCGCTGCGGCCGTATGCCGACACCATCACGGGCGTGGATGCCAGCGCCGAAACGCGGGAATACGCGCTCGCCAACGGCATCGCCAACCGCGTGACCGACGACCTCAGAGCAGGCGTGAGCGAGGCCGACGTGGTGCTGCTGGCCGCGCCGGTACGCGCCGTCATTCAAATCGTGCGTGGCCGCATCGGCGCGTATCTGCGCTCGAACACCCTGCTGATTGACATCGGCAGCACGAAAGAGGATATTTGTGCTGCGATGGGGACGCTGCCGATTGGTGTGCAGGCGATGGGCGGCCACCCGATGACGGGCAAGGAGATGAGCGGCATCGCCCACAGCGACAGCCTGCTTTACCGGGGCCGCCCGTTCGTGCTGTGCCCAACGCGCCGCACGACCCCGGCGGCGCGCCTGCGGGCGCTGGCGCTCGTCGAGGCGCTCGGCGCATCGCCCATCGAGATGGACCCGCACCATCACGACCGCGTGGTGGCCGCCATCAGCCATCTGCCCTATCTGTTGAGCGCGGCGCTGGTCGCCACCGTGTCACGCGAGGGCCAGCGCGACGACACGGTTTGGCGGTTGGCGGCCGGTGGCTTCCGGGATATGTCGCGGCTGGCGGCGCAGGACCTCGACATGATGGCCGACATTCTGAGTACGAACACCCAGGCCGTGGCTACCTTGCTCGCGAATTTCCGGATGCAACTGGCGATGCTGGAAGCGCGCCTGCTCTCCGATGAGGAAGGCGCGCTGGTGGACTTGCTTCAGGTCGTGCGTGAAGCGCGCCTGTCGTGGGTGCAAACGTACGGCCCGCGCTGAAGGCGCAGAAAGCAGCTCGTGAATGGTACAGGCGAAAGATTGGTTTCAGGTGCAGCCCGGCGGGGCGCTGCGCGGCAGCACGCGCGTTCCCGGCGACAAATCTATCTCACACCGCGCGGTGATGTTCGGCGCGCTGGCGCAGGGCGAAACCCATGTGCGCGATTGGCTTCCGGCCGGCGATACCGAAGCATCTCTGTCGGCGGTGCAGCAGCTCGGCGTGCAGATTGATCGCCTGTCACCCACCGAACTGGTCGTGCATGGCGGCAAGCTCATCGCGCCCACTGCTCCGCTCGATCTGGTTAATGCCGGCACGGGTATTCGCCTGCTGGCGGGTATCATGGCCGGTCAGCCCTTTCCCAGTGTGCTGGATGGCAGCGAACAACTGCGCCGCCGCCCGATGAACCGCGTCATCGCGCCGCTGCGCCTGATGGGCGCGGATATTGAAGGCGACGACGGGCGCGCACCGCTGACGGTTCGCCCCGCTCACTTGCGTGGCATCGAATACCACATGCCGATGGCCAGCGCCCAGGTCAAGAGCGCGGTGCTGCTGGCGGGGCTGTTCGCGGATGGTCCAACAACGGTGACGCAGCCAGGGCCAGCCCGTGACCACACCGAACGCATGCTCACTGCGATGGGCGCTGACCTGGCCGTGACGCCGGAAACCGCGACCCTTACGCCGGGCAAGGCTCTGCACGCCATTAACTTCGACGTGCCGGGCGACATTTCCTCGGCGGCTTTCCTGATCGTCGCGGCGCTTCTGATGCCCGGCAGTGACGTGACGCTCCACAACGTCAGCCTGAATCCTACGCGCACGGGCATCCTCGATGCGCTGCGTGAAATGGGCGCCGATATCACGGTCGAAGAGATGGGCTTGCAGGCTGGCGACCCGGTAGGGACGATTCGCGTTTGTCACAGCGCCCTGCGCGGCGTGCGGGTGGGCGGCGATGTCGTCGTTCGCATGATTGACGAGTTCCCGGTCTTCATGGTGGCGGCGCTGGCTGCCGAAGGCGAAACCTTCGTCAAAGACGCCGGTGAGCTGCGCGTCAAAGAGACCGACCGCCTGAAGGTGATGACCGGTGAATTGAGCGCCCTCGGCGCTGCGATCACCGAAACGGAGGATGGCTTCTACCTGTTCGGCCCACAGCAACTGGCGGGCGCGAAGGTGTTTGGCCACGACGACCACCGCATTTCGATGAGCCTTGTCGTGGCGGGGCTGGGCGCAAGCGGGCAAACGACCGTGCTCGACGCCGAATGCGCCGCCGATTCGTTCCCCGGATTTGCGGATACCTTGCAGCGCCTCGGCGCAGATGTGACGATCCATGAGCTGGCCCATCCATAAGGTCGGCGTGGTCGGCTGGCCCGTCGGACACTCGATTAGCCCGGCCATGCACAACGCGGCCTTCGCGGCGCTGGGCATGACGGACTGGTTGTATGACCGGATGGCGATTCCACCGGATATTCTCAAGCTCGGCCTGCGCGAGTTCGCCGATCACGGCTATATCGGCGTCAATATCACGGCGCCGCACAAAGAGGCCGCGCTCGCATTAACCCGCCCTGATGAACTGGCGAAGGCAGTAGGGGCGGTCAACACGATTGACTTCCGCACGCGCAAGGGGACGAATACCGACGTGACCGGCTTCATGAGTGACCTGAAGGCGCATGGCGTGGCGGTCAACGGCCAGCGCGTTCTGCTGCTCGGCGCGGGTGGCGCGGCGCGGGCGGCGGCCTATGGGCTGGCGCGAACCGGGGCGATCCTCGCCATCGCCAACCGCACGCCGGAACGCGCCGAACGCCTGAAGTCCGAGCTAGGCATTGAAGCGGTTGTCTTGACGGCGGGTGAGATGGCGGACTTTGCGCCGTCGCTGGTCGTCAACAGCACGAGCGCGGGGATGCACCCGAACGCGGATGCGTCACCGTGGCCCGGCGGTGTGCCGTTCCCACCCGGCGTGACCGCCTACGATATGGTCTACCGCCCCCGGCGCACGCGCTTTCTGAAGCAGGCCGAGGTGGCCGGCGGGCAGGCCATCGGCGGGTTAGGGATGCTGGTGCGGCAGGGGGCGGCGGCCTTCCACATTTGGACGGGTGTCGAGCCGCCGCTGGATGTGATGACGCAGGCCGCTGAAACGGCGCTGGGCTTGTGAGCAAGGAGTGACCGAATGCTTCGTTTTCTGAGCGCGGGTGAGTCGCACGGGCCGGCACTGACGGCGATTCTGGATGGGATGCCGGCCGGCCTGAAGATTGACCTCGAGGCCATCAACCGCGATCTGCGCCGCCGTCAGCAGGGTTACGGCAGCGGCGCGCGCATGAACATCGAGCACGACACCGTACACATCACGGCCGGCGTCGCAGCGGGCCTGACCACCGGCGCTCCACTGGCGTTGACGGTGGAAAATCGCGACTTCAAGAACTGGCGCGAGAAGGACATTGCGCCGATGACCGTGCCGAGGCCCGGCCATGCCGATCTGACGGGTGCGGTCAAGTACGGCTACCGCGACCTGCGCGTGGCGCTCGAACGGGCCAGCGCGCGCGAAACATCGGTGCGCGTGGCGGTGGGCGCGCTGTGCAAGTCTTACCTCGCCGAGTTCGGAATCATGGTCGGCGGCTATGTGCTTCAGATCGGCGCGGCCCGCGCGATCATTGACGAGAGCGTCCCCTACGCCGAGCGCTTCGCGGCCGCTGAACAAAGCGACGTCCGCTGCCCGAATGCCGAGGGCGCTGAGTGGATGCATGCCGCTATCTATCAGGCCAAGCTCGACAAGGACACGCTCGGCGGTCTCGTCGAGGTTTTCGCGCTGGGCGTGCCGGCTGGCCTCGGCTCACATGTTCAATATGACCGGCGGCTGGACGCCAAAATCGTCGCAGCGCTGGTCAGCATCCATGCCATGAAGGGCGCGGAAATCGGCCCGGCCTTCGACAATGCCGGCAAGCGCGGCTCGGAAGTACACGACGAAATCGGGCTGGGCGAGGGCGGTGAGTTGACGCGCCTGACCAACCGTGCTGGCGGGCTGGAAGGAGGCATCACCACCGGCGAGCCGATTGTGGCCCGCGTGGCGATGAAGCCGATTTCGACCGTCATGCGTTCGCTGGGGTCAGTCAATCTGGCGACTGGCGAACCGGCGCAAACCGTCTACGAGCGCAGTGATTTCTGCGCGGTTCCGCGTGCGGTGCCGATTTGCGAGGCGATGTTGGCGCTGGTTCTGGCCGACGCGCTGCTTGAGAAGTTGGGCGGCGACAGTATCGCCGAGCAGCGGGCGCGCTTCGAAACCCTGCGCCGCACCCGCCTGAGTGACTTGCCGATGGACAACGTGGAGTGGCGCTTTGACTATCCTGAATGAGGCGCGCAGCATCGTCATCACGGGTTTCATGGGAACCGGTAAGTCAACGATTGCCCACCTGGTGGCCGAGGCGCTCGGCCGCCCGCTGGTGGACACCGATGAACTGATCATGCAGCGCGCAGGCATGTCCATCGCCGATATCTTTGCGCACCAGGGCGAACCGGCCTTCCGTGCGCTGGAGGCCGGCGTATGTGCCGAATTCGCCGCTCAAACCGAACTGGTGATCGCGACGGGCGGCGGGATGCTGGTTTCGCCGGGCAACCGGGCGCTCATGCTGCGCACGGCCATTGTGGTCTGCCTCACTGCCCAGCCGGAAACGATTGAGGCGCGCCTGACTGGTTCGGTCGGCCGACCGCTGGCCGGGAACTGGCGTGCCCTCTACGACGCGCGCCGCCCCGCCTACGCCTCGCTCCCGTATCATGTAGCAACCGATAACCGCCCGCCGGAAGTAGCGGCCGCCGCCGTCCTCGATTTGATTCGCGGCGTGCTGCCAGTCGAATCGCCGGAAGGCCGCTACGATATCGTCATCCGGCGCGGCCTGTTGCGGTCGCTGAAAGCCGAAGCTGTACCTTTCGACCTGAATGACCGGGTGGCCGTCGTCACCAATACGGCCGTCGCGCCGCTGTTTGGTGAGGTCGTTGCCGGTCAACTGCCCGCTGCGGCGCTGCTGACCATCCCGGACGGCGAACAGTACAAGACCGTAGCGACGGTGGCCGATCTGTACAGCCAGATGGTACGCGCCGGGCTGGATCGCAGCGCGACGGTGCTGGCTTTGGGCGGCGGCGTCGTGGGCGATACGGCCGGTTTCGCCGCCGCCACCTATATGCGCGGCGTGCGCCTCGTGCAAGCCCCGACTACGCTGCTGGCGATGGTCGACTCCAGCGTGGGTGGCAAAGTGGGTGTGGACCTGCCAGAAGGCAAGAATCTGGCCGGCGCGTTCAAACAGCCCGCCTGGGTGCTGATTGACCCCGATGCGCTGCGCACGCTGCCCATGCGCGAAATTCGCTGCGGAATGGCCGAGGTCATCAAGCACGGTCTGATTGCGGACTCGGGCCTGCTGGAATTGGCGCACGCGTTGCCGTGGGCCGAACAGGGCGGGCCAGACCAGCGCCCTTCGACCGGTCTTGTGGACGGCATCGCCGGATTGCTGGCGCGGGCCGTTCAGGTCAAGATTGACGTGGTGCAGCGCGACCCGTTCGAGCACCGTGAACGGATGCACCTCAATTTGGGTCACACCTTCGGCCATGCTATCGAGCAGGTTACCGGCTATGCCTGGCCGCACGGCGAGGCGGTGGGCATGGGCCTGATCGCGGCGGCGCTGCTATCCGAACGGCTGGGGCTGTGCGGGCCGGAACTGGTGGCCGAAGTGCGCGCCGCCACCAACCTGGTGGGTCTGCCACAGTCGCTGGGGCCGCTCGACATCGGGGCGATCCATGCGGCGATGGCCGCCGACAAAAAGCAGCACGCGGGCAAACTACGCTTCGTGCTGCTGGAGGCCGTCGGCCGTCCCCTGATCGTGGACGATGTGCCGGCCGAGGATGTAATGGCGGTGCTGGCCGCGCTGCAATAGCGGAAGGTGGAACCAATGCATCACGCCATACTGCTGCTGAACGGGCCAAACCTGAACCTGCTGGGCGCGCGCGAGCCGGGCGTCTACGGCTCAACGACCCTGGCACAAATCGTCGAGAAGGTGACGGCGCGCGCCGCCCGGCATGATTTCGGCCTACGGGCGATTCAGTCCAATCACGAGGGTGCATTGATTGACGCGCTGCACGAGGCGCGGGAGTGGGCGGATGGCGTCGTGCTCAATGCCGGCGCTTACACTCACACCTCGATAGCCCTGCGTGACGCCATCTCGTCCATTTCGCTGCCCGTGATCGAGGTTCATCTCTCGAACATTCACGCCCGCGAGACGTTCCGCCACACGTCGCTGCTGGCCCCGGTCTGCGTCGGCCAGATCTGCGGCTTTGGGCCGCAAAGCTACCTGCTCGGGCTGGACGCGCTGCTGGGCCGCCTCGGCGTCGAAGGCATCTGAGGCCGGGGCGATAGAGGAGGCGAACCGATGCGTACCCGTGAGTCGCTGCTGGCCGAACTGGACGCGCACAAGGTTGTATTTGTTGCCCTGTGGTTCACCGATATCACCGGCATCGTCAAGAGTGTCACGGTGCCGGCGCACAGGATGGCGCATGTGCTCGAACACGGGCTGCACTTCGACGGCTCGTCCATCGAAGGTTTCGCCCGCGTGGCCGAGAGCGATATGCTGCTCGTGCCAGACTCGTCTACCTTGGTCGTGTTCCCGTGGGACGCGCCGGAAGAGCGTACCGCCCGCCTGATCTGTCACATCATGACGCCGGACGGCGCGCCCTTCATCGGCGACCCGCGCACCATGCTGCAGCGCCAGCTCGACGAGGCATACGCGCTTGGCTATCGCTTCAAAACCGGTATGGAACTCGAGTTCTTCCTGTTTCGGGCTGGGCCTGATGGCCCGCTCATGCCGCTCCAGCCGTTTGACGAGGCGGGCTACTTTGATCTGTCGAACGATCTGGCGCACAGCGTGCGGCGGCGGCTGATGACGACGCTCGAGTCGTTAGGCATTCGCGTCGATTCGTCGCATCACGAAATCGGCAGCGGCCAGCACGAAATTGACCTCGAATACCGTGACGCGCTGACGATGGCCGACCAGATTTTGACGGCGCGTGCGGCGCTGCGTTCGGTCGCATCGCGCCACAATCTGTTCTGCACCTTCATGCCGCGCCCCAGCGCCAGTCTGCCGGGCAGCGGCATGCATACCCACCAAAGCCTGCACGATGTTGCGACCGATACCAATCTCTTTGCCGACGTTACGCACGAGTATGGGCTTTCCGAAACGGCGCGTCACTTCCTGGCTGGCCAGTTGGCCCACGCCCGCGCTATCACCGCCATACTCGCCCCGCTGGTGAACTCGTACAAGCGATTGGCGACCAGTTTCGAGGCCCCGCGCTTTGTTTCGTGGGCGCACGTCAACCGCGCCGGGGCGGCCATGATTCGCGTGCCGCACGTGGCCGGCCACGAGGAGCACACGCGGCTGGAAATCCGCTGCCCCGACCCAAGCAGTAATCCATATCTGGCGACCGCCGTCATGCTGGCCGCCGGTCTGGATGGCATCCGCAGCCAAACGCCGCTGCCCGAGGCGCACGAAGAGACGCTGATCGGCAAGGAGCGCGCCCGGCATCGTCAAGCGGAAACGCTGCCCTCGTCGCTCGACGAGGCGCTGGCCGCCCTCGAACAGGATGATGTGATTCTGGAGGCGCTCGGCCCGTATATCAGCGACCGCTATCTGGCGGCTAAACGGCAGGAACTCGAGTCGTACAACAGCCAGGTGACAGCCTGGGAGCTGGAACGCTACCTGGCGCGCTACTGAGCGCCGAGGATCAGCGCGTGCAGGCGTTCGATAGCGTCTGGCAGGTCCGGCGCTTCGACGGCAATCGAAAGGCTCACGCCCGATGGGTTGGGCGAGGCGGCCAGCACCGCCAGCCCGTTCAGCGTCTGAAGCGCCGTGGCCAATACCTGCGGCTGGTTGGCGCGCATATCTCCCGCGACCGTGACGATGCCTACCGGGCGTGCTTCCCAGTCCGCGTCGAGGCGCTCGGGCAGCAGCTGCAGCAGGCCATACAGGGCCTCATGTCCCGCGCTGGTGGGAATGATGAAGCACAGTACCGAACGCCCGGCCGACTGAGCCACCAGCACCGCCTCGACGTGCGACCCCGTCAGTTCGTCCAATCCCTCGTCAACCAGCTTGGCTGCCCGATGTAAACTGCCACTGAACGGGGCGGCCAGTCCAAGCCCGAGTACGCCGGTCACGGATTTGAAGGCCGGCCCTCGCGGAACAGCCGTTCCAATCTGTGTGCCGCCGACTCGTGTCCGGTAGATGTTGCGAAGGCGGATCGCGATCTCCCGTTCGGCCAGCGGTCTCACCATCCGCGCATGCAGAATATGCGTGCCGAAATAGGCCAGGTCGGCCGCTTCGGCGAAGCTGATGCGGCTGATCAGCCTGGCGTCCGGGTAATAGTGGGGGTCGGCGCTCATCAGGCCATCCACGTTGGTCCACAGCCAGACCTCGTTAGCGTCCAGCGCGGTTGCCAGCACAGCCGCCGTCAGGTCGCCGCCGCCGCGCCCCAGCGTAGTCGGCTGATCATGCGGATCGCTGGCAATGAAGCCAGTGACGACCGGCAAAATCTGGCGGTCGAGTAGCGGCTGCAGCACCGTGCGAACGCGCTCACGCGAACGTTCGTAGTCCGGTGTGGCATGGCTATGCACGCTGTCGCTGATGATCAGGTCGGTGGCGTCCACTGCAACGGCGCGCAGTTGATTGTGGCGCAGCAGGGCGGCCACGATCCGCGCCGCCAGGCGTTCGCCGCTGCCGACAATCGCATCGGTGAGCGCCTCTTCCACGGTGATGTCAGGTGCGCCGTCGGCCAGCGCCTGGCACCAGTCGAGCAGTTCGTAGAGCAGGCGATCCAGGTCGGCCTGCAAGCCAGCCCGTTCGCTGTCGTTGACCCGGATATGGTCCATTATGGCGACATGGCGTGTGCGCAGCGTGGCGATATTGCGCCGGTAGCCGCGCCGGTTACCCATCCGTGCGTGCTGCGCGGCATCGAGCAGGCTGTCGGTTACCCCTTCAAGCGCCGAGACAACCAGCACGAGGTTCTCAACGCGCTCGCGCTCATGCATTACGACGCGCACCATCTGCGACAGACCGGTGGTCATGCCTATGGATGAACCGCCGAACTTCATGATCAGCGTTTGCATGCAGTGTAAGTTTCCGGTGGGTGCGAATTGGATGCGTTGACGGCGGCGCGGCTGAAGCACAGCCTGCAAGTCAAGCTAGCATTTTGCCCCTGCATTGTCAATACTGCCGGAGATCGCCTATAGTTGGCGTATGCGGCCACGTGCCGCCAATTGGTCGAATGAGTCTGGAAAACCAATCCCCATGAGCGACGTACTTCTCGAACAGCAGCGGCTTGTCGCCGGCGTTCGGTTCCACAAGGTTGGCAAGCTGTACCACTTTGATTTTCACGATTTCCCCGATCTGGCTCTCAACGATTACGTCGTCGTCGAGACGACGCGCGGCCGCCAGATGGGGCAGGTGCTGGGCCTCAAGCCGGCTGATGATGGCCAGCGTGAGCATAAGTCCATTCTGCGCATGGCGACCCCGCGTGACCTTGTGCTGCGCCAGTACTGGGAGGAGCAGCAGGAAGAGGTGATTGACGCGGTGCGCGCCCGCGCCAAAGAGATGGGTGGCTACCACAACGTGCGCTTTGTGGCGGCCGTCTACAACTACGATGGCTCGGCCCTGACCATCCTCTACACGACCGAAGACAAGCCGAATATGAACCGGCTGTGGCAGGACTTGAACAAGCGCTATCCTGCGCAACTGGAACTGCGGCTGATCGGCCCGCGCGACGTCGCTAAACTGCTCGGCGGTTTCGGCGCGTGCGGTGAACTGCGCTGCTGCAGCACCTTCCTCACCGACTTCAGCCCGGTATCCATCAAAATGGCGAAGGCGCAGGGAATCTCGCTCAGCCCGGCCGAGATCACGGGGATGTGCGGCCGCTTGCGCTGCTGCCTTGTCTATGAGTACGAGCAATACGTCGAGGCGCGCTCCAAACTGCCCAAGCGCAACAAGCGGGTGGGTACGCCGTTCGGCGAGGCCAAGGTGCTGGATGTGCTGCCGCTCCAGGATGCCGTGGTCGTGCTATCGGCCGCCGACAATACGCGCCATACGGTTCAACGGGCGGACTTGCTTCCGCTCGACGAACTGGAAGCGCTGGCGAAGAAGGCCAAGGAGCCTTGCACCAAACACGGTGATGGGCCTTGTGAATGCGGCGCGAAGCCCGGCAAGCAGGCGGCTGGGGCTGAAGAGGCTGCAGAAGCGAGTGACGAATGACCCGGCAACCATCGGACGCCGCGCCCGCGCTGCGGGTGATGGCGCTCTTT
>JAEURB010000290.1 GCA_016788435.1 Anaerolineae bacterium
TTCTGTCCTGATGTCCTGCAACTTCTTCCCTCAGTCCGAGTCCGCTATTTTGATTCTGTCCTGTTGTCCGCTCTTTCATAGGTTTGCTAATAAGGCCGCATCTGCCCGCACCGCCCTGCGCTTTCCCGATTGCGAACATCCAGACGCGCAGCATTCCCCCCTCTACGCAGCGCAGCCCGGCGGAGTGGAGGGGCTAGGGGGAGGTGCAGCGTAGCGGTGTGGAGGGGGTAGGGGGCTGTCAGGGGTAGGTTTTTTTGTTTGAACCGTAATCTCACCCTTACTCCCACTTCGTTCCGGCGACGAAGCGTTCACAGCGCGATCTTTCTCCCCTCTCCGCACGCGGAGAGGGGCTGGGGGTGAGGTTACGTGAAGGCAGAGACTCTACCCCGCAGGAAAACCTACCCCTGTCAGGGGGTAGGGGGAGGGGCAGCGCAGCGGAGTGCTTGGGAAAAGAGTGTAGGCGATGAGAGCCTTTTCGAACACGCTCTAGCTGCCGCCGTCAGCCGCAGGCGCGGGTCCGGCTGACTTCCGCACGATCAACTCGGGCGTGAACAGTTCGTGTACGTGGGCAGTTGTTGTCTGAGTGAGCCGGGCCTCCAGCAGGCTGACGACGGCCGCGGCGATTTCCGGAATGGGCTGGCGCAGCGTGGTGAGGGCAGGCAGCAGGTACTGGCTGGGTGGCGCGTCGTCGAACCCGATGACCGAAAGCTCGACGCCGATTTCGACGCCGTGCAACTGTGCTTCGTTCAGCAGCCCGATGGCCATCAAATCACTGACGGCGAACACAGCCGTCGGCCGCTGGGCGGTCGGCAGGTTCAGCCATTGGCGCATGGCGTCCCTGCCAGACTCTTCTGAGTTGGTGCCATACCAAATCGGGCCGGGCGAACAGCCACGCTCGCGCAATGCCTGCCGGTAGCCGCTCTCCCGGTGTTCGCCGGCCAGTGATGGTGGCGGCCAGCCGAGAAAGGCGATGCGCTCGTGATTTCTGTCCAGCAGCCAGCGCACGGCCAGCCGAACGCCCGCTTCGCCATCGGTATCCACCCACGTGAAAGGCCAGTCGAGATTGGAGTGGCCAAAGCTGACGAATGGCACGCCTTGTTCCATCAGAAAGGCGATACGCGGGTCGTTGAGCGTCGTTCCGCTCATCACAAAGCCATCTACCCGCCGCGTTCGGATCAGCTCGTCGTAGACCGATACCGGTTTATCTGGGGGATAGGTAAAAGTCAGAATGTGATAGCCCGCCGCCTCGGCGCACTGGGCGAGAAAGTACGTGAAACGGTCGAGGACAGTATTAACCTGGTCGCGGGGGACTTCATGCCAGGCGTAGCCGATCAGCCGGCTTTGCTGTGAGCGCAGGTTGCGAGCGGTGATGTTTGGCGTGTAGCCAATTCGCCCAACGGCCTCCCACACCACGCGCTGCGTTTCCTCGCTGATCGCGTCCGTCTTGTTGTTCAGGACATATGAGACGGTGGCAATGGATACACCCGCAGCGCGTGCGACATCCTTGATGGTTGGCATGACGAGTCTTCAGTCCGGCGCTATGGCAGACGAAGCCTTCATGATACTCCATCCCAGTGAGGCTCGGCGGCCGGTATCTCAAGTGGCGCTGCCTCAATGCCAGCAGCCCGCAGCCGATCCTGCACCGCGACTGTCCCAATCGCCGCCAGCAGCCCGCCCGTGATCAGCAGCCACGCACCCGGCAGCACGAAGCTGAGGATGATAATGGGAGCGCAGAACAGCCACAGGCCAATGGTGTAGAACGGTTGCCGTATAAACATGACAGCTGCGTTGCGGTAACCGCCGATGATCGCGGGTTCTTTCATCGCTGGAAGCAGCGGAAAGGCGTACAGCTGGATACCGAACCAGGCGGCCAATATCAGCCACCAAAGCAGGCGCAGGATGAAGGCGGGCAGCCCGGCCACGTCATTGAAGCCGAGCAGGTTGATGACGGTGATGCTGACGAGCGCGGCCCCGATCAGGCTGACGGCGATCCCGCCGCGCCAGTGCAAGCGGAATCCGGTCCAGAAGTGAGTGAACGAGGTCGTCGGTTCGCGCAGCGCGTGATAGCTGAAGTGGCACATGCCCGCCCAGGCGGCCGGGGCGGTGATGATCGGGGCGGTCAGCGCGATCCACAGCACATTGGCCCAGATGTAGACCCAGCCCTGCGCCAGAAAGTGCCGCAATCCCTTCCAGCCCACCTGCATTCCCGTGATCATCGCTTATTGCCCGGCCAACCCGCTGTAGCTT
>JAEURB010000262.1 GCA_016788435.1 Anaerolineae bacterium
CTGAACGAACGGCGCAGCGGCAGCGCGTCAAACAGCATCACCCGCCAGCGCACGGCGCGCGTAAACAGCCCGAGCACGATCAGCGCCGCGCTCGGGATGATGAAGATGTAGCGGGCCTCTTGCAGGGCGGCGGCCAACAGGTTGAAGTCCACGTTGGCAACCAGCATATACAGCGCCACGATGCTGATCAAACCGCCCAGCAGCATCACGCGCCAGTAGCGACGGAAATTCACAATCGGCGTGCTTCCTCTCGACTCGCGGTAGTATATCATGCAATCGTCCCGTCACGGCTTCGCTTGACTTGCCCCGCCCGGCGGCACTATAATCCGGTCATCTGCGGGTGTAGCTCAGTTGGCAGAGCGTTTGCTTCCCAAGCAAAATGTCACGGGTTCGAATCCCGTCACCCGCTCTTTTCGCGCCCATCACAACTGGTGGGCGCTCTTCTTTGTGTCGCACGTTCAGGATTGACGGGGTCGCACACTGTCCCCTAGAATGGCGCGGATTCGATAATCACTCATCATCGGCGGCGCGCCTATCGGCCATGATTGGCCGCCCGCTCTATGCGTAACCGGGAGTTGGAAAGTGGCTGAGAAAATTACGCTGGATGCGCAGGCGCGCACAGTAACCGGCAAGAAAGTGGGAGCGCTTCGCCGCGCGGGGCTGGTTCCGGCCGTCGTGTATGGCAGCAAGATCGCAGCCTTCAACGTTCAGATCCCCTACCGCGAACTGCAGGCGACGCTCTACAAGGCCGGCGGTACGCAGTTGATCAATATCTCGGTGGATGGCAAGGTCACCCCGGTGCTGGCTCGCGAGGTACAGCGCAGCGTGTTGCGCAGCGAAATCATGCATGTGGATTTCCTCGCGGTGGACTTGACGCAAACCATCCGCGCCGAAGTGTCGGTGCATTTCACGGGCGAACCGGCGGCGGTCAAGTCTGGCGCCGGTGTACTCGATACGCTGGTACAAACACTGGTCATCGAGGCGCTTCCCGCCGACCTGATCAACCGTATTGAGGTGGACGTGACCGACCTCAAGAACTTCAACGACGCGATCCACGTGCGTGACCTCAAGCTGGGCAGCAAGGTGGTGGTCATCGCCGACCCTGACGAAATGCTTGTCCGTATCAGCGCGCCGGAAGTACAGGTGGAGGCCGTCGAAGGCGAAGTCATCAGCGCCGAGCCGGAAGTCATCCTCAAGGGCAAGATCGAGGAAGAAGGCGAGGAGTAATCCTCTCTCCGTCATCCAGAAAAACGGAACGCCCGGCCACTATGATGGCCGGGCGTTTTCATCTGCAGCGTTTGTTTCATCTGCAGCGTTTGCTCAGGTTTAGCTCACGCCGGCTTCCGCGTCAAAGTCTCCGTTTTCAGCCGCTGCTTCAGCCTCGGCACTCTCGGCCGCGCCTTCCATGATGGCAATACCGGCGATGGTATCCCCACCTTCGAGGTCCATCATCCGCACGCCACGCGCAATGCGGCCGGTCTTACGAATCTGTTCCAGCTCGGTGCGCAGCACGATCCCGTCGCGTGTCAGCAGCAGGATGCCATCCTCCGAATTGACACAGCGCATGGCCACAATCGGGCCGGTGCGCTCGTCACGGGTCAGCGTGCGAACGCCCAAGCCGAAGCGCCCCTGTGTTCCGTAACTCTCGACCGAAGTCTGCTTGCCATAACCGTTGGCCGTGATGACGAGTACATGCGTGTGCTCCGCGCCGACGACATCCATACCAGCGACGAGGTCACCCTCGTGCAGGCGGATGGCGCGCACACCCTGCGCCGGGCGGCCCATCACGCGCACATGGCGCTCGTGGAAGCGGATGCTCTGGCCGCCTTCACTCACCACCAGTACGTCCTGATCGCCGTCGGTATATTTGGCCCAGTTCAGGCGGTCGTCATCTTCCAGCGCCATTGCGATCAAACCACTGGGGCGCACCCCGGCGAATTCTTCGAGGCGCACGCGCTTGATGCGGCCGCGCCGCGTCGTCAGCACGAAATAGCCCTCCATCTCAAAGTTCTCGACCGGCACGATGGCGGTGATGCGTTCGCCATCGGTCAGCGCGAGGACCGTCTCAGCGCGAGTTCCCTTGCTGGCCCGGCCTGCCTCTGGTACCTGGTAGGCCCGGCCAAGGCTGTAAACCTTGCCCCGGTCGGTGAAGAAGAGCAGCGTATTATGGCTGCTGGTCGCCACGATCTGCACGATGGCGTCCTCTTCGCGCATACCCATGCCGATGACGCCCTTGCCACCCCGCCGCTGTGAGCGATAGGCGTTGGATGGCACGCGCTTGATGTACCCTTGCTCGGTCAGCAGGACGACCACCTCTTCGCGCGTTTCCAGGTCGTCTTCATTGATATTGGTATTGACGCCGTATACCGTGTTGGTGCGGCGCGCGTCGCCGTATTTCTCAGCCAGGTCGTTCAGATCTTCGCGAATGAGTGCGAGGATCTTTTCCGGGCTGGCCAGCAGGTCTTCCAGCCAGGCAATCCGCGCCATGACCTCATTGAACTCGTCGGTCAGCTTCTGCTGCTCTAGTGCGGCCAGGCGGCGAAGCTGCATTTCGAGGATGGCGTTCGACTGCGCCTCGCTCAAATCAAAGCGGGTCATCAGAGCATTGCGGGCCGCCTCGGCGTCGTCCGACCTGCGGATCGTCTGGATGATCGCGTCGAGACTGGACAGCGCTTTCAGCAACCCTTCGAGGATATGCGCGCGGGCGCGGCGCTTGTTCAGTTCGTAGCGCGAACGCCGCTCGATGACCTCGATGCGGTGGTCAATGTAGATTTGCAGCATCCGGCCCAGGCTGAGCGTGCGCGGTTCACCGTTGACGAGCGCCAGCATCTGAATTGTGAACGTGTCTTGCAGTTGGGTGTGCTTGAACAACTGGTTGGCGACGCGCTGCACCTGCGCGCCGGCTTTCAACTCCACCACCAGCCGCATTCCACGCCGGTCGCTCTCGTCGCGCAGGTCGGCAATGTGATTCAGTTTGCCGTCTTTAACCAATTGCACGATGCGTTCGATGACGGCCGATTTGCTGACCTTGTACGGGATTTCGGTGAAGACAATCTGCAGGCGACCGGTGCGCGATTCTTCGACCTCATAGCGGGCGCGCATCACGACGCGGCCCTGCCCCCTCGCGTAAGCCTCGGTCATCAGGTCGGTGACGACGATCTCGGCGCCGGTCGGGAAGTCTGGCCCGCGCA
>JAEURB010000291.1 GCA_016788435.1 Anaerolineae bacterium
GCACGAGCGTGATGCCCTGCTCACCGGACAATGCCGTGGCGGTAGCGACGGCCAGCGTCAGGTTCGGGCCGCCGCGCAAGGGCAGCAGCACCGGGCCATTGGCTTCCCAGCCCGCGCCGTGAATCAGTATCACATCGCAGGGCGCGCGTTCGAGCAGTGTTTCAGTCGTCCATCCAGCCGATTCCGCGCCCGGCCCGGCCCACTCCACCAGGAGGAGCGTGCTGCCCGGCGATTCAATCTGATTGCAGCAGACGGCCAGTGGCTCGTGTTCGACCACCACCTCGCACTCGGCCCGTGCGGCGTTATCCAGGGACTCGAAGGCTTCGCGCCACTGGCGGGCCATCAGCGCGCCTTCACTCAGCGAACGCTGGGCGGGTATCGGCACCAGCCCTCGAATGGCGACCGCCGCCGTGGCATGGCCGAGCCGCTGGGCCAGGGCGCGATATTCGCCCACATGGGCGGGATCGCACAGCGCCACCACCACCCGCGCAATAATGCTCTGCATCAAATCTCCTCCAGCAAGGGCAGCAGACGCTGTGCGACGAGTATCTCCCAGCGCATGGTCTGGCGCACTTTGCAGCGTAAACGGGCAGTCGGGCTGGCATCGAGGGCAGCCAGCAGCCGCCGGGCCGCCACATCAGCCGGCTCGACGTTCGGGTCGAAGCGCCAGCAGTCCTCGCCGGCCACCTCGCGCACCGACGGCATGGCCGGCGCAAAGACCGGCACGCCAAGAAGTCCAGCCTCCAGCACCGGCATACCGAAACCCTCGTGTGCGCTGGTCATCAGCAGCGCGTCGGCCGTGCGCAGCAGCGCCGCCACCGTCGCATCGTCGGGCACGAACGGCTGATCGCCCTCGCCCGCCGTATAGAGGAAGTGTACGGCATCTACCACGCCGAGCGATTCGCGCAGGTCAAGCAGCTCGCGCAGATAGGCGGCGTTGGCCGGGTTATGCGGGCCGGGCGGGCCAGTTACGATCAGCCGGACGTCGCGGCCAGATTGCGCCCGCACCGCGGCCAGTACACGCAGCGCATACGGGATGTTCTTACGGCGGGTGAGGCGGGCGGGCAGCACGATCAGCAGGTCAGCGTCCAGCAGCCCGAAGCGGGCTTCCAGGCGGCGCATGTCCGGCGTCCAGGCGAGCAGCGCCGGGGCATCCACACCGGGCGGCATGACGGCAATCCCGTCTGAAGGTACGCCCAACAGCGATGCAAGCTCGTGCTGGCGCGCTTCCGATACGGTCACATAGCGGGTGCGCGGCCACGCTTCCCTGAGCAGATTCCACGGATAGCCGTTGTGCAGGATCGGCTGATACTGCGCGTTCGTCCATGCGAGGTCATGGGCCCAGGCGATGAAGCGCGGCGCGGCCGGGTCATCGAGCAGGCGGCGCAGCGCGGCCGTCAGCGCCAGATTCTTGTGCAGCGTGTGCGCATTGTGAACGATACACACATCTACGCCATCCAGCGCCACGCGCAGATGCTTCACGACCATCTCCGTCAGTTCATCGAAGGCGGGCGTGACATCACCGGCCGCCAGTTCACTGGTACGGGCCAGTACGTTGGGATGCTGCGACCCGAACAGCGGATCGTGGATGTGTTCGGCGCGTGGGTCGAAGGGCGAGCCTTCGCCGCTGAGAATACGAAGCGGGAACCCGGCATCACACAGGACACGCGTGTGGTGCGCCAGGGTACTTTCGACGCCGCCCACGACTGGCGGGCTGGCATAGTGGAGGATGGCAACATGTAGCGACAAGTCGCGCTCCTTTCACGGTGCTAGGCGAGTGAGGCGAGCTTCGTTTGGACCTCCTGAACGGACGACCTGCGAGCCTGACTGGGCATAGTATGGGGAGGAGTGACCGCTGAGTCCAGCGCCAATGCGCATTTTTCAGCAGATACTCAAGATGGACGCGGGGAGAGTTTGGAATGGCCCTCAGTCCATGCGAGCGGTGAGACTGGGTGAAGCGCAGTACGTGTCAGGGCTATCGCATCAAACTGCCCGGTGGCCCTCACCCTTAGTCCCTCTCCCTCAAGACAAGGTTCAGGATAAGGGGTTGGCGGTAAAGTAGAGGCATGAACATCTACGAGAAACTCCAGCGGTCTCCAAGCATGTTCGTGAAGATGACGGGGCTGCGTGTGGACGAGTTCGCAGCGCTTGCGCACGACGTACTACCCCGGTTCGCGGCGGCCGAGGAAGCGCGCCTGACCCAGCGGACACGGCAGCGCGCCTACGGGGGCGGCGACAACCCCAGCCTGACGCCGGTGGAGCAGTTGTTGCTGACGGTGGTGTGGCTGCGCCTGTACCCGACACAGGATGTGCCCGGCTTCCTATTCGGGGTGAGCCATCCCACCGCCGGACGCTATCTGGAGCGGATGCTGCCGGTGCTGGAGCAGGCCGGGCGGGATACGATGCGCCTGCCCGACCCGGGACGGGGACGCCGGCGGAGCCTGCCGGAACTGGTGGCGCACATCCCGGAGTTGGCGGCGGTGGTGGACAGCTTCGAGCAAGCGGTGCAGCGGTCCGAGCAACGCGAGGAGCGCGACACATGGTTCTGCGGTAAGGTGAAACGGCACACGGTGAAGAGCCAGGTTACGGTGGATGAGAACACCGGCCAGGTCATCCACAGCGAGCCGAGCGTGAAAGGACGGGTGGCCGACATCACGTTGCTGAAAACGAGCGGGCTGCTGGCGACACTGCCCGCCGAGGTCGCTTTGCTGGCCGACGCGGGCTACCAGGGGATGGCCAAGCTCAGACCATCAGCCTACAGCGCACCTAAGCGGATGCGCAATGGCCCTGAGTTGACAGAGGACGAGAAGGCCTACGACCGAGCGTTCGCCTCACGGCGCATCATCGTGGAAAACACCATTCGTCGCCTGCGCACCTTCGAGTGCCTGAGCCAACGGGACCGTCACCACCGCCGCCTCGACCACCATACGGCCCGTGTCGTCTCCGTTGCCGGACTGGTCAACCGCCAGTTGACCAGTCGTTTTCTCCAGTAGCCCCACCCTCCGGGTAGGGGGTTTGCCCCTGCACTCCTTATCCTGAACCTTGTCTTCAGGGCTGAGGGAAA